>NZ_JANPGM010000244.1:0-11970 GCF_031423935.1 Chamaesiphon sp. VAR_69_metabat_338 | reverse complement strand
GATAGCCAAGGTACTATGTTGGATTCCTCCAATGATGGATTCCTCGATCTGTCATACAGTCAATTTCTCAACTTCAATCAGATTGCAGTTTCTTAATAAATGAGTGATTCGATCGATCTCCTAATGATTGAAAATTAGGCGATCGATTGGCAATATTTTGAGTTAGATATCTAAGCAGATATATGTGAATAAGAAAGCACGGCTCAGTGCAAATACGCAAATCTTGCTTGCACATCAAACTTCATTCAGTTGTTGCACCGAAGGCTATGTATCGATCGAGGCATTACAATCGGGCTGCAAACTATAATGATTTAGGGTGGGTGGATGAGTTTAATCTTACAAGAGTTCGGAATTGCAATTGCAATGCAACAACCCAACCCCAACCTCGTCACCATCGAATTTCTCAAACTTAGTGGCGTTATCCCTACCGATTGGCAGTTAGCCAAACAGCCAGTCAATAACGATCGAGTCTCCCAATTGCTGTTTACCAATGGTGTTAGTATCATCGCCGAACCCAATCGGATTATGTTTGGTGAAACTATTGGCGAACGAGAGATTGCGTCCTCGACAGTTGCTGCTGTCGCCCAGAAATATCTAGAGATCTTCAAGCTAGCTAAGTACTTAGCAATTAGCATTAATATTCGTAGCTATAGTCCTCAGGTAAATTCAGTTGCTGCTACTGAATATATCAATCATCAATTACTAGCTGCTGGTAGCTGGCAAAATTATGGTGTCGCACCAGTGCAAGCCTCGCTTAATCTAGTTTATACATTGCCAGATCGACAGTTAAGTCTAGAAGTTGCCGCTGCTGGAATGCAAGTTGCCGATCGAGAAATGGTACCAGTAGTTTTATTTAGTGGTAACTTTAATTATCACTTAGGTACTCCCGAAACAGGTGCCGATATAGCCGTAGCCAGTCGAGTTATCGATAATTGGCAAACCGATCTAGCCACTTATTCCGAACTGATTTCAGACCGATTTCTCAGTCCTAATCAGTCTACAATCTCAGTCCCAACATCGATCGATATCGATCGGTTAGCACAATTTGAAATCCCTTACGCACCAGATCTCGATTCAGTAGGTTCCTTGTCGTAATTAATATCGATCGATACGGGATTTATCCTACAAACTAAATTTCATATATTTCCAGCGGTAAATTATCTGGATCTTTGAAGAAGGTAAATTTCTTACCTGTGAGCGAGTCAATTCTGACTGGCTCAACTTCAATACCACAGGAAATCAAGTATTCAACACTTTCCTCAATATTATCGACTTCAAAAGCCAGATGTCGCAGTCCACAAGCTTCTGGCTGACTCGGTCTTGGTGGTGGTGAGGGAAATGAAAATAATTCGATCGTATCTCGATCGGACACCTGCAAGTCTAGCTTGTATGAATCTCTTTCGGCTCTATAAGTCTCACTAATTATAGAAAACTTGAGAATATCGACATAAAATCTTTTCGACTTGATATAGTCAGAGCAAATAATCGCAACATGATGAATTTTATTGACTTTCAAGTTAATTCCTCTTGGCTGAATATGTATAGACTTTAGTGCCACTTCTCGATCGATTAAACTGTAAGTATCCCCAAGCCTAAAACTTATCCCTAATGATATGACGCAAGCTAACGAACCAAATGACTCTCAAAGAGAGATAAACCGCCGCTTTCGGGATTTGAGCTGGCGGGTAGAACGCTTGGAGACAAGCCAAATGCCAGCTCGGAGCCTAAATGAATCTTTCGATCGGGTATACGACGAGATCGACGCACTCGAAGGTATCGTCAACCAGAGATTCGATCGGCTTGAGAGTGAAATCAGATCTGACTCTGTGGCAATGAATACCAGGCTAGATCGGTTAGAAGCTGATTTAACAGGGAAAATCGATTTGATTCTGTCATACATTACCAGATTAAATGACGAGAACCCAGGTAGATAAGCATATTGACTCGATCGAACCCAATGAAAAAGAGGGATAAGTTTTAAACTTATCCCTCTTTCTGTGCATAATCGATCGACTAATTATTCAGTTTTCATGTCGCGGAGACCACTGATGTCGATTTCGATCGAAGGCCCCATGGTGGCCGAGACATACATACTCCGCCAGAAGCGTCCCTTGGCTCCAGAAGGACGGTTGCGATCGATACTCTCTTGGAATGCCTTGAGGTTGGTTAAGAGGTCTTCAGGGGCGAATGCGGCCTTACCGAAGAGAATATGCACGATCCCGGACTTGTCGGCACGATATTCTAGTTTACCTGCTTTGAATTCCGCGATCGCCGCACCGAGGTCGGTAGCTACCGTACCAGCTTTGGGCGAAGGCATCAAACCGCGCGGGCCGAGGACGCGACCCAGACGGGCGATTTGGGGCATCATATCGGGAGTGGCGATCAACAGATCGAAATCCATCATCCCGCCTTGAATTTCGGCGATTAATTCTTCCGAACCAGCGAGATCGGCACCAGCGGCGGTAGCTTCAGCTACTTTTTCACCACGGGCGATGACTGCAACGCGGATGGTTTGGCCGGTACCTTTGGGTAAAGCTACGGTCGTCCGTAATTGTTGATCGCTATACTTAGGATCGATACCGAGACGAACGTGAACTTCGGCAGATTCAGCAAATTTAGCGGTTGCTGTCTCATTGATCAACTTCATCGCTTCGAGGGGTTCGTAGGCACGAGTCTCGATCTTTTTGGCTAATTCTTGATAACGACGCGAATACTTTTTGGTCATGATTGCTCCTGGGGTAAATAACGAGGTTCGACCTCTCCCCCAAATATGGTGGATAAAATACTAGTCAACGATCGCGACACCCATGTTGCGGGCAGTCCCAGCCACAATTTTCATCGCTGCGTCGATGTCATTGGCATTGAGATCGGGCAATTTGGTTTGCGCGATTTCTTGCAGTTGAGCGGAAGTGATTTGACCGACTTTTTTCTTATTGGGTTCGTTGGAACCAGTTTCGATTTTAGCGGCTTTTTTGATCAGTACCGAAGCCGGCGGGGTCTTCAGGACGAAGGTAAAACTGCGATCTTCAAAGATCGAAATTTCCACGGGGATGACCGTACCAGTTTGCTCGGCAGTTTTGGCATTGTATTCTTTACAAAATGCCATGATATTCACACCGTGTTGACCCAATGCGGGGCCGACTGGCGGTGCGGGGTTAGCTTTACCAGCGTTGAGGGCTAGCTTGACGATCGCGACTACTTTCTTTGCCATTAGATGTGTATGATTAGCCCTGTCTTTGGACTTGGTTAAATTCGAGTTCTACGGGGGTATCTCTCCCGAAGATAGAGAGCAAGGCTTTTAGTTTACTCCGTTCGGGGCTTACTTCAACGACCTCGCCTGCAAAGTCCTTAAAGGGACCCGACATCACCATTATTTTATCGCCTTCGGTCAGATCTGTCTTCACGACTGGCTCTTGTTCGAGAGCTTGTTTGAAGATTCGATCTGCTTCACCCCGCGATAGCGGCAAAGGTTTGACGTGTCCGCGTCCGCGTCCGTAGCCGCGTTTTTGCTCGGAGCCGACGAAGTTGATGACGTTGGGGGTATTTTTGACTACCTGCCAAGCATCATCATCCATCGACATACTCACAAGCACATAGCCAGGGAAAACTTTTTCCTCAGCGGGGGTCTTAGTACCATCTTTTTTGAGTCGGATGGTGGGAGTTTGGGGGATCTCGATTTGGTAAATCCGCTCGCTCATCCCAAACGAATGAATCCGTTGGGTTAAGTCAATTTTGACGCGATTTTCACAGCCGGATGCCACTTGGACGGCATACCAGCGAGCTGGTTCTTTGACCTTACTTCCAGCATCCCGTTCCTGAAAGTCGTCATCTAATTCGTCTGAGGTAGAAGTCATACAAACACCTTAGCAGCAACCCAACTAAACAAGTTATTGACCAGATAAATCGTGGTCGCAGACAAGGACACCATCGCAATGACGGCTAGGGATTCACTGATCAGTTGTTGACGGCTGGGCCAAATAACTTTGGTGAGTTCGGCTTGACTATCGCGGACGAGTTGAACCGGATTAAAACCAGATTGTGGTTCGGCGATGACTGGCTCAGTTGGGGGCGATTCGGTTTTTTTAACCATAGTCTCTAGCTCCTCTTGATAATTGGAGGATATGAGGTTAACAGATCACTAGTTTACCTGAAATTTTTACCGCTTGCTCGGCTAAATTAGGTCTCGATCGACCCTCGCCAGTCGCCAGAAAATAGTGGAATGTCGATCGACTCTAGGGCGATTTTGCCAGTTTGCGTGCGATCTCGATCGCAATTACCGAGAACATTAAGACCAGTCAAATTGGAAACAAGTGTTGCCGTACAGCTAGTGTAGTGCCTGTCTGTACGTAAATCCACGCACTTAAAAAAAAGCTCCCAACAGTATTTCCGTGGATCGACGCTGTTGGGAACTGGGTCGAGTAGAGAACAATGTACGCATGGAGAAAACAAGTTCGCGGCATCCAAACCCCAACTTACTTTGTTTCTCTCACGGCTCCAGCTTCTTCTGTCTGACCCACCTGTTGTGATTATGCCCATTTCGATCGTCTAGATCGCAAATACCATAGATTACACAGCATCTATCTTTATCAAAGGTTGCTAAAACGATGGCTACTCCAGCTTCTGCTCATTCTGAATCGATCTCTTTGTTGATTAAATACTATGAACAACCCAGCATCAGAGTTCGCAATCAATTAGTCTTATTGAATGCTGGTTTAGTCAGACAAATCGCCCACCGGATCGGTCGTCAATGTGCAGAACCCTATCAAGATTTAGAACAAATTGGTTACTTAGGTTTGATTCGCGCCATCGAACGCTTCAATCCCCACCAAGGCTGCGCTTTTAGCTCTTTCGCCGTTCCCTACATTCGAGGCGAAGTCTTACACTTCCTCCGCGACAAGAGCAGCGTCCTCAAAATTCCCCGCCGCTGGCAAGAACTCCAAAAAGAAGGTGAGAAAGTCCGCCAACAACTCACTGCTAAGTTAGGTCGCAAAGTTCGAGATGAAGAAATCGCCGCAGTCTTGAATGTATCCGTGAATGAATGGCGCGAAACTCAAGCCGCAGAGCACAATCGTCAAGCTCTCAGTCTCGATGCTACTGTCGGTCAAATGCTCGATTGCCCCGTTACCCTTGGCGATAGCTTGCCCGATACCCGCGAACAACAACGTCAATATCTCGAAGAGGAACGCCAACAACTCGAAGGTGCGATTTCCGAACTCGAATCCAAGACCAAGCAAGCGATCGAATATGTCTATATCAAAGGCTTGCCCCGCAAAGAAGCAGCCAAGCGCATTGGTGTTAGCCCCATGACTGTCACTCGCCACCTCCAACGCGGTGTCAAACAATTGTCCACGCTCTTACACCCAGAAGAGGCTGTAATGTCCTAGTTCGATCGATGAGCACCCCAAACACTCCACGGGGTCGCTCATCGATCCGGACGCGCTTACAATTCAGGAACCATTAACCGCAAGTGAGGATATCTCCTCACTTTTTTTAGTAAAAGCAGAGATCTGAGGGTGCCCCGGGTATCCTGGATCTACACTAAGTAATAGTCTATTTAAACTGATGCAAGCTGTGAGTATTTATTACCGAGGTTGGCAACTACCGATCGATCTTAGATGAATCCTCACCTTTAGGTAAAATCCAGAACCGATACACCAGATAGAGTCCGACCCCAAATACGGATAGCGTAATCAACGACGTAATCAGTTGAAAAACGGTCTTAATCAAGCTCAAGCTCAATAAGCCACCACCCACGACCGCCAATAGCTTGCCACTGGACGGAATGCGATCGAACCAAGTGACAAACTGCTGATAACCTTGTCGCAGCGCATTGATGCCAAAATCGGGAGCATCGACGTCGATCTGGTTGAGCGAATCAGATCCAGAATTTTTTGTCGCCCGATCGATCTCGATCTTCAAATCTCGCAAGCGGCTTTGCCAATCTTGGGGCTGTGGGGAAGTCATATTGAGTGAGTAGAGAGTAGGGGTAGATAGTAGTTGTGATGCCTTCAGACTTTTGCTAGCTTAACGAGAGACTGCGATTTTATCTTTTTAGCTCATCGCCGACGAGCGGTTCTGTACGTTTAGAAACCAAATTATCGAGCGGGAGGAGGATTGTCATCGTCGTTACCGCGATGTTTTAATCTTTCATCACTTCAACTGCGACGACATCGATCGTATCTGGTGGGGTATCGCGCAGGAGTTGACCGCGATCGATTTTAAGTACTTCGCCGCAGTTGCTACACTGGATTTCGCTCCCATTAATGCCTTGCAGTGGATAACTGCACACCGGACATTGTGCCTGAACGATACTGCGGCGCAACCACCAAAAGAAGCCCAGAAATCCGACTACCGGCGTCAAAATCAGCAATCCTATAACGATCAGTGCTGATTTGACAATCCACCCTAATCCTAGACTACCCAACAAGAGGCAAATTGCCACAATTGTCAGCCAGGATTGAAACTGAGGGATGTTTACTTGAAATACATTAGGACTGTTGTTATTCACTCAGGGTAGCTCCATAGAACTTGAAGCCGCATCGTTGTCGATCTTGCCATCTTCTATTATTTTATCAGGAATATCCCGTGACTGTTTGCGGTTGTCCGCACCATACACAAACCCATCCTATCCTGTTGCCAGGATAGGATGAGGAGGATACTCTCAAAATAGTAGATGCTAGATGCTGGCGAATTCAAATGTGAGAATATCTCGGTCTTAAGGTAGCTGCATTCTCTATAACTTTAGGCAATCTCGATCTCGAGATCGTCTCAACCGAGCGGGAGCTGTATGTGTGAGAAACACCTTTTTAGTGCGATGCCGCCCGACCCAACCTGCTACAAATTACTAGCGATCGCCTAAGCATTTCTAGTAACCAAGCCCCACAGGAAGATCGCGACCATCGATCCCAACACTGCAAATACCAGTGAAGGAATTAAGGCTCCAGTCACAGCTCCTGATGAAGCTAACGCAAACTTTCCGGTCGTAATCAAAGTGTATAAACTCCCGCCGATAAATGCACCGATGATACCGAGAACCATCGTGGCAATCATGCCGCCGCCCTGAGTCCCTGGATAAATCAGTTTAGCTAGCGCACCAGCAACTAGACCGAGTACTGCCCAACCAATAATACTTCCCATAGTCTTAATTTCTCCATCTCTAAGGTGTAGTTTGAAGCTTTAATTTTACCGATTTTAAGTAAAAATTATCGCTGTTTTGAAGGCCGGTTTCTCTTATTTTAACCGATCGACTTCGGGGAACTACGGCGGTTAACAAATTCTTAACTTTTAGTGCCAAATCCGCCCTTTTTGGGAAGCGATTTAGACTTAACCTTATCTTTGCTGACATCGCGGACGGCGGCTTGCAACAGCTCGTGCAGGTGGATCGGCACGCTGGCGAGATCGGGCAGATCCGGCTCTAAATATTTATTAAATTTAATTAATATCGCATCGAGGTCGGTTGACAGATTAAAGTTAGGCAGCTCGAAAATCGACCCGATCGCTGTCTGTAATTGCTGAGGAAACTGCGCCGCCAATCGTCTCCAAACAAAGGCGTTCATCACCGGATCGGCAATACATTTGCGGATAAAATTGAGATCGTTACTAGTATATTCAATAGCTACAGGTGTTAGCAGCGTTACGAGCTGGGGATAATCGGCTAAAAACATCTGCCCCCAGTAAGGATGGCTCAGGGCAGTGACGGCAGTTGCCTTTTTCAGGTGTGCGGGCAGTTCGACTGGGGGCGTCACCATCTGTTCGAGGGACTGTTTTTGACCGGAGGCATTGGAGTCGGTACGCTCCTGTGTGGCATCTAGTACGGACAAATCTTCGGCTGCCATGCCAGCTTCAGTGGCTAAATCGGCCAGGGATTTCGATCGATCGACGCCAGCACTGTCTAGTTGTTTGGCTACCAGCCAAGTCTGAAATTCCCCAATCCGCGTTTGGAGCTGGGTACCCGAGAGGGTGACTTCATCGCTGCCAAAAAATTCCACAAACCGATCGTGATACACTGCCACAGACTCCCAGGCAGCGACTAAGGACGCCGGGGCATCGCTATAGAGGTAATGCGGGTAGTTCTGGCGGAACGCATTGACAGCGACGGCTAATTTGGGTCGTCCCAATCGCCCTAACGCCACCCACGGAGCTAAGATCGCCCAATCGATATCGCGAATCGGACTGAGTTGGGCGATAATAATTTCCCCAACTTTGAGTCTATCCATCGCCGCCTGGGAGGACTCGTCGGTAAACTGAATCCGGTAATGCTTGGCGGTCAGCCAGTTCATCACTTCTAACCCATTCGGGAAGATCTGGACGATCTCCGCTAGGGCGACGAAACTCCGCCGCCAACTACTAATCAGTTGCCGATCGACTAAAGTCAGATCTGGCTGAGTGGCTAAAAATATCTCCAGGGGCGTTTTCCCATCGACTTCTCCTTCGATCGCAAAGCGATGAATGAAGAGTTTGCGTTGGCTGGAATCGAGTTGTGGGCTGCGCAGCAATTGTCTGGCACTAAAGCTGTCTAAGCTAGTTGCCATGCTGCTTTGTGATGAATGAATCGAGTCGATAATTGCCGACCACAAGACGCCAGCACGAGCAAACAAAGGATCGAACATAATTTTAGCGATCGAGTTGAGATTTTCAATGAGTAGCCAGCTTGCCGCGATCTGCTGGGAAATTACTCTCAGTCAGAGCCTATCGATGGGGTGTTACCGCTAAGGGGCACCCCTACAAATAAATATTGTAAGAATGCCCCTTATGATGTTGCCCAGCCTGCGGTACCAAACGGCTGTAGTCGTAGTATTCGATTGTACGGTTCAGCCTCATCTAGTTCCCAGATGACTGAAAACAGTGGGCGATGAGGTTATTCTTCCGGTGTGACCGGACGGATTTGTTCTAGCTCATGACATTCATCAGAGACGAGCGGCTCGGCATTGCCACGATAGACAGAGGCTAGTTTTTGACTGATCGAAGCAATACTTTCTAGACGAACCATTTCTTCCCAAGCGGAGACTTCATCTTCTTCATCCGTCTCATAGCGAATTGTAACTAGATCGCCTTCAATGTCGGTAATGCGGGCACGTTCGATCCACCGTTGCTGATCCCGTAGGAAAATACACACTTCCCGACCATCTTCACACATTTGATAGATCTTGCGATGTAACATGTTAGAACTCTCCTAAACAAAAAAATCTGGCGGTGGAAGTGGAAATCTAGCAACCCTAAACGATAGCGATCCTAGATTAGCTTTCCCAAAACTAACTACAAACGATCGGTTTAGTTGAGGAACTTAGTGTGACCATCCAAACAAAAGAAGCTGTGCCAATAGGGATAACCTTCGATAAGGCGATAGGTATCCGATCCAAAAGTCGAATCTGTCATTGCTACTGATGATAGGTCGCCTGACTACAGGGGCTGTGAATTACAAAGCTCGCTATTTTGGGAACAACGATCGTGTAGCCTATATAACTATAATACCCGTTTGCTTGTCTCTTTGCTAACCAAGTTCGGGGGTGGTAAACCCGTTTTGCTAGGCCGGTTGGCTGATACCGTTGGCGGAGCCTCTGGGCATGAGCATCGAGCGGATCGAGCGATCCTGCTGCTCTGGGCATTCATTCATTGTTAATTTCGTTCCTCTTATCATTCCTAAATATATGTTTACGATCGTCAAACAACCTCAAACCGAGCCTGTATATATTTTAACCGATACCGATAGCCAGAGCGCGCTGACGATTTATCCCGATCGCGGTGGGATTGCGACTAGCTGGAAGGTGAGCGATCGCGAGTTAATGTACTTAGATGCCGATCGGTTTAACGACCCCAGTCTGAGCGTGCGCGGGGGCTTCCCGATTCTGTTTCCGATTTGCGGTAATTTGCCCGATAATGCCTACACGATTCCCCAGGGGGGAGGCTCCGCCAACGACGGCAAGCAGTACGCGCTCAAGCAACATGGTTTCGCGCGGGACATGCCGTGGCAAGTTACCCACCAATCCACTACCACAGAGGCGAGTTTGACGGTGACATTGGAGAGCACCGAGGCAACCCGCCAAGTCTATCCATTTGATTTTAGTGTCAGCTTTACCTATCGCCTGCGTGGTGGCCAATTGGTCATCGAGCAAAATTACACGAATAAATCGGCGACCCCAATGCCGTTTAGTTCGGGCCTGCATCCTTACTTCCTGGCTTTGGACAAAGAGCAACTGACATTTCAGATTGCCGCCGACAGCTATCAAGAAAAACAAACTGGCGAAATTCATCCCTTCGCTGGTAAATTTGATTTTAGTCAAGCGGAAATCGATGCCGCCTTTACCAATGTCAGTAGCAAAATTGCCACTGCTACCGATGCCCAGCAACAACTAACGATCTCGATGACCACTAGCCCTCAGTATCGAACTGTGGTGTTTTGGACTGTCCGAGGCAAAGATTTTTACTGTCTCGAACCGTGGACTGCGCCCCGCAACAGCCTCAATACAGGTGTCGATCTGTTGCATGTGGCTCCAGGAGAAACATTGAGCACCCAGATCGCCTTTGCTGCCAAATTTGCCTAAATTCCTAGTTGCTTAAATCCCAGCAGCTATGCTATCCTGTTAAAGGTCTAATAGATTTAGAACCAGCGGGACGCTAGCTCAGTGGTAGAGCATTCGGCTTTTAACCGATTGGCCCCGAGTTCGACCCTCGGGCGTCCCATCATTTTTAATTAGTTCTACTATTCCAAGAACGGCAATTGCCGTTCTTTTTTTTCGCTCCAGATCCGATCTTCCACACCGAAGTTGGTAGCGATCGACAGCGACGAGATATTTGCGAACTACCAGTTCGATCGAGTAGCTGCAATGCGGCTTGATGGCTTAATTAGCCGCCAAAACCAACTCACAAACAAGGGCAGCAAATCGAGTACCCTTAATTTTTTCTCATCACAAATTTCCTTCTATAGAGAAATGCAAATATAATTAAACAGAAAGCAGAATTTATTAGCACATCGATCGTATAGGGGTATTACAAATAGATGCGTGTAGCCATTGCAGGAGCAGGTTTAGCCGGACTAGCTTGTGCTAAATATTTATCAGATGCCGGACATACTCCAATTTTGTTTGAAAGTCGGGATGTATTAGGCGGTTTAGTTGCGGCTTGGCAAGATGAGGATGGTGACTGGTATGAAACCGGACTCCATGCCTTCTTTGGAGCTTATCCAAATATGCTCCAATTAATGGGTGAGCTAGGAATCGAAGACCATCTGCAATGGAAAGAACATGCGCTGATCTTCAATCAACCAGAGAAACCAGGTAAGTACTCATATTTCAGCGTGCCCGATCTACCAGCACCGTTTAACGTGATTATTTCGATCCTCAGAAATAATGACATGCTCACCTGGGAGCAAAAAATTAAGTTCGCGCTCGGCTTGTGGCCAGCCGTCTTACGCGGACGGAAATATGTCGAAGACATGGATAAGTATAGTTTGTTGGAGTGGCTGCGGCTGCAAGGTATCGACGATCGCGTCAATTCGGATATCTTCATCGCTGCATCCAAAGCCCTAACTTTTATCAATCCTGAAGATGTCTCGGCCACGATTCCGTTGACTGCGATTAACAAGTTCCTCAAAGAACGCTACGGCTCCAAAATCGCCTTTCTAGATGGTTCGCCGACCGAACGGTTGTGTCAGCCTATCGTCGAGCATTTTCAAGCCCGTGGCGGCGAAATTCGGATGGAGCGACCGCTCAAACAAATCGTGCTGAATGAGGATGGCACCGTCCAGCATTTTGTGATGCGAGGGCTAAATGGCGCGGCGGATGAAATCGTGGTGGCCGATGCCTATGTATCGGCGATGCCGGTCGATGTCATTAAAACTTTGATGCCGGAACCCTGGCGGGAAATCGAGTTTTTTGAGAAGATGCAGGAATTAGAAGGCGTGCCGGTAATTAACTTGCATCTGTGGTTCGATCGCAAGTTAACCGATATCGATCATTTGTTATTCTCACGATC
>NZ_JANPGM010000243.1:0-3272 GCF_031423935.1 Chamaesiphon sp. VAR_69_metabat_338 | reverse complement strand
CAACTAAGCAATACAAGTAGACATGCCATCATGGCATAGCCAAAAGTAAAGGGATAATTGAGTGTGCTCCAAACCCGCATCATAAACGGTTCAGGCCAACCGCAACACAACTGCAAATCCTGTGCATTTGCTAGCCAGAACTTATCCCAGTCAGGGGCAACAATATACTGAAAGATTCCATAAATTCCCATTACTAACACACCCCAATAAAAGACTTTTTGAGTATTTTCTCGATAAGCAGGATACGATTGCCAATTAGCTAACAGATGAAATCCTAGAAAAATTCCAGGCAGCCAACTCAAAATTCCTTGAATAACTTTAATTACTGAGTTGCCTTGAGCGATGCCAATTAGGAGAGCATACATCAGCGAAATAAATGCCAAAAGAAAAGGCAAACCCTCGCGTTTATAAAGTTTTGGCATGTAGCGAAAGAAGCTGATGCCAGTACAAATTGTGACTAAGTAGGGTGACAAGATAATTAAGCGAAAGCCTGAATCTGCTAAGTTATTTTGATATTCAACTAACCGAGATACCAGTGGAGACAAAAACCAAATCCACCAGTTAAATCCTAGATAAAGGATCGGATATCTAAAATACAGGAAAATACCTATGAAAAAAGTACTTACTGGAAAAGCAATTTGTAAGATATTACTGAAACGAGCCAGTAGGCAAAGTGTTGTCAGGATCGTAAATCCGCCGATGATACTCCAAGCATAGATCGGCTTTGGTTGCAGAGAAGGAGACCGATCGAGTTGAGCTGTATTAGTCATATTGAATTAATTGATAATTGCGGATGCGCGCCCGCCTTTGTTTCCCGACGGTTTAGCGCACCAAGCAGATAATTGGATTGTTGAGATAACTCTTTTAGGGTAGGTTGGGTTGAAGCCCGCGAAACCCAACAATTCTAGGATGTTGGTGTGTGAGTTGGGTTTTGCTACGCGCCACCCAACCTACTACTTCTCAAACATCCTTTAAGCACGATCGCGATTGTTTGGATCGCTGCCAGGTTTGCCATCCTTGCCAGCGTCCCTGCAAACTAGCCCACCATTTATCCCTAGCCAGGAAGCCCTCTTGCGGCACCAATCTTAGATACTGAAGCAGTCCTGGCGAAATTCGCGTGCCGATCGAGACCGCCCAGAGCAGAAAAATAACGCGATTCACCCAGGGGAAATGGTCGAGTAGACCCAGAGTTTCGTTGTGAATAGCCGCTGTCATTGCAGTGGCGTTAAATTGGCTGTGCTGGCTTTGACTCAATCGGGGGTCTGCGGTCGATCGAGAGGCGGGATAGTGATCGACGGCGACGAGGGGATCGTAGATAATCGACCACCCCGCCTGCTGGACGGCCAGACTAAAGGCAATTTCAAAATGCGCTTGGGCACCAGATCCTTGCAGCCGATCGTCAAATCGTAAATGCGCGATCGCTTGTTTTCGCCAGCTCATATTCACCCCCTTTAAAATATCCACCTCTCTGGCTGCGCCTACCCCCAGATGATGATTGCCGATCGTCCGGCCAAACCACTGCACTTTCCCGACGATCGATCGAGCATCGTCGAGCAGCTTGCCATCTTCGCGCACCCAATCTCTACCACCAACACCCCCCACGCGATCGTTCGTGAGAAAGTGAGTTTCTATCCGCGCTAACCAATCTGGGTGAGGAGCCGCATCATCGTCGGTAAAAGCAACGATTTCCCCCTGAGCTTGAGTCAAGCCGAGATTCATCGCCGCAATTACGCCAGGAACTCTGACAGTGGCGATTTGTAACGCCAAGTTATTGCGATCGAAATCGTGTAGAAAATTCCAGGTAACTGTATCCAGATCCCGAACGATCGCAATGACCTCATCGGCTGGGCGGTGCTGCTGTTGCAAGGCGGTTAAACAACGGGCTAGATCGATCGGTCGCCGATAAGTAGGCACCACGACAGTTAGTTTTAACATCTACTCACCTCCCTAAAGAGTTCCATATAGCTGTCAGCCATGTTTGTCCAGCTATATTGCTTTGCTACCAAACGGGCGGCTTTGCCCATTTTGTGACTAGCGACGGTATCTCCAGTCAAGCGATCCAAGGCAGAGCCGAGTGCCTGGACATTGTTGGGATCAGTCAAAACGAAACCACATTCAGGAGTGACAATATCTGCGGCACCAGTAGATGTCGCCGTAATTACTGGCAACTGATAAGCCATCGCCTCTAGCAACACCAACCCAAAGGGTTCGTACCGAGATGGAAATACAAACATATCTGCACTTTGCATCAAAGCAGCAACATCCGATCGAAAGCCGAGGAAATGCACTCTATTGTTAAGTCCTAACTCGTTCGCTAAGTGTGGGTAGAAGTTGCGACCGTCAGGCGCACCCGCGATCGCCAAATGCAACTGCGGCACATTTACCAAAGCACGTAGAATCGTATCCAGATTTTTGCGAGAGATGCGAATATCCCCGACGAACAGAGCCAGCGGCACATCTTCTGGCAGTCCCAACTGTTGTCGTTGGCGGAGCCTCTCCAAGGGAGAATCCACTAAATTGGGAGCAAACTCCTCTAGATCGACACCGTTGGCGATTACCCTGATTCGATGCTCTGGAATCCCAATTGCCAACACCTCTTGCTTGACCTTTTCAGATACCACTACCACCAATTTAGCTCGATCGAAAGCGGTCTTTTCCCAGTACGCATTTAAGGCTGTATAGAGCCACTGGTAGGCACCATAGAGATCCCGTCGTTGGTGCCAAACATGAAAAGGCGACTTCCACCAGGAACTATGAACGAAATGCACCGCGTTGACATCCGATCGAACAGACGCGATCGCGCCATTAACTTTGACCACATCAAATTCCGCCTGATGTTGCCGCAACCAAGCCAAACTTTTGAGTGAAAAGAGGACATTACGCAGTAGTTCTGTTGGTATTTGTTTGACAATAATCGGTATCCAAGTAACCTGGGGATGCTGTGCCAGTTCGGGACTAATCGCACTAGCAATCAACGTAAGTTGATGTCCTTGACGTAAAGCCTCCCCAGCGACCTCATAATTCACCCGCCCTTGACCGTCGCCTCTAATGACACAATGGGTCACTATACAAATTTTCATTAGCACTTTTCCTGAAATTAAGTGGACGATCGATTCTCCAGAGGAGAGGCTTCGCCAACGAGCTATAGTTAACGTCAGTTTGGGATATGAAGAGCCTGGAGAATTGAAGTCTCGGCTCATGGTGCGAAGTCCGCCTGTCTTGAAAAGGTGCTTCACTTGCGGCGTTTTTATTCGGGGGTTCCCCCCGAATAA
>NZ_JANPGM010000242.1:0-4643 GCF_031423935.1 Chamaesiphon sp. VAR_69_metabat_338 | reverse complement strand
CTGAAGTAATTCCGGTACCACCACCAGTAGTAGTGGTGACGTTACCACCGGTAGCGTTACTGTAGATACCACCATTAGGTGTATTAGGTACGTTGGTTCGAGTCTGAGCTTGAACAGACTGAGCTGAGCCGATTGTTACTGCAACCAAGACTGCGCTACAGCCAACGATTAATTTCTGACATTTCGAGATGTTTAGCATTGTCATTCAACCTTAAAATTGATGATTGATTTAGGATAATTGAAACTTTTGTTCGGTATTGGCCAAAGTCAAGCGGCTTTAGAAGTTAAAAGCTACACTCGCACCGAGGACAAATCTTGCGCTTTGATTGGGGATGCCAGTAATATCCCGGAAGGCGGGAGTAATCACAAGAGGGAAGTTATCGAATGGAGCGATCGATACACCTGCGGCTAGATCTTGACCTGTCCATTCCACGACAGCACTCACAGGTCTGGCAATCCGGACGCCGACCGAACCAAAAACGCCAATGCCACCACGATCGAGGCTCTGGTTGTTTGCATCGAATGGCAAGAATACACCGCTACCGATACCAGCAGTAAGGGCTACCCGGCTGAAGGGTTGGTTGATATCATCAACGGTACGCAGAATTTTGGTACCGACTAAATAGTAAGAGTTGTTGGGGTAATCCGAAGGACTGTTACCATTTCTACCAGCACCGAAGTTAACTTTGGCAAATTGGTTCCAACCGATCGCCACGGCGGTATCTTCAGCTACGCGCTTATGAAGTTTGCCACTAAAAGCACCACTACCGAAAGCTGCACTAGAACCGAAACTATTGAGAGCATAAGATATTTCTGCACCGATCGAGTTGGTAGCGTCGCCTAAGCCGATCCCGAGGCCAGCACCACCGTCTGAGACGCAAGTTGGGCCTCTAGTGCAACTTTGATAGTCGAGCGAGAAAAATACTAAATTCTTATCAGCACCAAAGCCAACGGGATTGAAAATTGCGAAGGCTGGAGAGGTCTTTGGGTTATAACCAGAATCGGTTGCTTGAGTGTCTTTGATCTTGTTGAGCCGTTCTTGCAACTCTTGGCTGTCACCACTTGGCGTCGCAGGGGTGGTACTAGGCACTGTGGTGGGTGCGGTTGGCGTTGTCGGTGCAGACGGAGTTGTCGGCGTGGGGGGTGGGGGTGGCGTTTGCGCTAGAATATCGCCAGCGACTGTTGGTGTTGCCACGAGCGATTGGTGGTAATCCATGCTCGATAACCTACCCAAACTCGCTGCATTTCCAGCGATCTTAGTTTCACTGGGTTTTACTTCAGGGTTGGCGTAAGTGGCTGATGCACCGAATAAAGGCATCAGACAGCAGCTAACGTACCACATTAATCGCTTCATGATTGAAATTTCCCGAATATTTATTGAGCTGATGCGTAAATTCTCTGTAACTAACTTGTGTGAGTGTGACGTATTTACGGAAAGATATCGGCGAAAATACCGATTGAATATTCGACTATAAATATGTCTTGTATATTTTCCTAAATATTAACACGATCTCGTTAAAGACCGTCAGCCATGTTACGCGATCGAAATCTATTCCGAGTATACTTTTGATATTTCGGATTGACAAGGATCTGGCCGATAGTCTGCACTTCGATCTAGATGGTCGTAGATTAATCATCTAGATATTGGTAGATTGTCCGCGATTCGGATTTAACTTAGAAGTTAAGATGTATAGACATCTGAGATCGAGATCGCTAGCATTTGTCTCGTCAAAATCGCGACAGTAGCAATGACCGATCGCCACAATCGGCAACTTCAGCATAAATGCTTATTTTACCAACATTGAGATTTTTCTCAACCAGTTTTGCGATCGAGTCAACGGTCACAGGTATCTATAATCTTACCCATTAGATAGTCTAAAATATCTCCACCGAACGGATGAGTCGATGGTTGGAGATCGACAACACAGAGCTGTTGACTAAGACTAAATAGCTTACTTAAATTGTGCCCACCAGTTAGCCAAAATTAACATGGCGGCAAGATCGATCCAGGTCTAATTCTATTCTTCTGGTACCAATCCGCATCAGTTAAAGTCTGCTCCCCGCTGTCTTGTCTTGACGCACACAACCTGGAGGAAACCTCCAGGTCGATGCGTCGCTGACTGAAACGCACGCTGAGGGAACCGTCTGTCTTGTCTCGCATAATCCGGGAGGGAACCTCCCGGCTGCGAGCCGCTAGCGACACGTCTCGCTTCGCTCGTCTACAGCGCGATTTCAGTCGCTCCCCGCCACTATTATCAATCGGATATTTTAAATAATGGGTATATCAGTAAAAAATGTCTCGAAGCAATTTGGCAGCTTTCAAGCAGTCGATGGTGTCGATCTCGAAATCGAATCGGGCGCGCTAGTGGCTCTATTGGGGCCTTCAGGTTCGGGGAAATCCACTTTATTGCGGTTGATTGCGGGGCTAGAGACACCTGATAGCGGCAAGATTTGGCTCACGGGGACAGATGCCACCAATCAGAGCGTCCAAGAGCGAAATATTGGCTTTGTGTTCCAACATTACGCCCTATTCAAACACCTGACGATTCGGGAAAATATCGGTTTTGGACTCAAGATTCGTAAGGCGAGTCCGGCCAAAATTAAAGCTAGAGCTGATGAATTGCTAGAATTAGTCCAGTTGTCAGGATTGGGCGATCGATACCCCTCCCAATTATCCGGCGGACAGAGACAGCGCGTAGCTTTGGCTCGATCGCTAGCTGTCGAACCCAAGGTGTTATTACTCGACGAACCATTTGGAGCCTTGGATGCAAAAGTTCGTAAGGACTTGCGCGCCTGGTTGCGCCGCCTCCACGACGAGGTGCATGTGACGACGGTATTCGTCACCCACGACCAAGAGGAGGCGATGGAAGTAGCCGATAAGATTGTGGTGATGAATAAAGGTCAAATCGAGCAAGTCGGCACGGCAGCGGAGATTTACGATCGACCTGCGAGTGCCTTTGTGATGAGTTTTATCGGCCCTGTGAATGTCCTACCCAGCAGCGCGGATATCTTTCAAAATAATGGATTTGAAGCCAATCATCCCCAAGTCTATCTCCGCCCGCAGGATATCTCGATCGAGACTACGCCAGATAGTACGCTGACGGCTGCAACGGTAACGCGGATCATTCATCTCGGCTGGGAGATTCAAGCCGAATTAGCACTAGCTGATGGGCAAGTTATTTCGGCGCATTTGACCCGCGATCGATTTGACGAGTTACGATTAGAACCACAGCAAAAAGTCTATATCAAACCCAAAGAAGCTAAATCTTTTCCTTTATATTATTCGATTTAAACTTCCAACTGTAAGCTCCTGTTTTGGCGATGTCGATCTAGGAATTCGATTAGCCTTGTTTTGAGATTTAAATCGACTCGATCGATCGTAGTTTCTGTGACTCATTATTAGCAAAAACCACCCAAATTAACTTCAACCACAAGATTTTTTATCCCAGATCTAAAGCTATAGCAGTAAAATAGAATTAAGCGAACATCGAGCGATTTCCATGAAACAAACCCGTTACGTCACTACCACAATTCAAGCAGGCAATCGCATAGAGATCGATCTGCCAAATCTGCCAATTGGACAAACGATCGAGGTAATCTTGATTATCCCCGACGCCCCAGAATCTAGCCCACAAATGATAGATAGACAATCCTTCCTCAAACTATCGATCGAGGAACGCCGTCGCATCTTAGCACAGCAAGCCGAAGCTGCTTTACCTGACTACGAAGATCGTCAAGCAGAGTGGGCAGAATGGATTAACCTCGACATCTCTGAAACCTATGCTTCCTAGACGTGGAGAAATCTGGCTGGTTAATCTAGATCCAACTGTTGGTGCGGAAATTCAGAAAACTCGTCCTGCAATTGTCATTAGCTCCGACTATATCGGCAAACTTCCCCTTAAATTAGTGGTGGAAAGATTCTTTCTCATCGGATCTCTGGCATATTCGGCTCGATCCTACCAATGAAAATGGCCTAACTAAGCCATCGGCTGCGGATGCACTTCAATCTAGAAGCCTCGATACTCGGAGATTCATTCGGAAAATCGGTACTTTACTTGAATTGGATTTACAAGAAATTGCTCGTGCAATTGCCGCTATTATTGAATATCAGGACTCAATTGAAGAAACTTGATTTTAATGTTTGGTTGGGAGATTCAAGCCGAATTAGCATTAGCTGACGGACAAGTTATTTCGACACATTTGACACGCGATCGATTCGATGAGCTACGTCTGGAACCACAGCAAAAGGTCTATATCAAACCCAAAGAAGCTAAATCTTTTCCTCTCTATTATTCAATCTAAATTGCTGCTGCGAGAATCGATCTGAGATTGTCGCGCCCAATTAATGACTGTGTTGTGAG
Organism: Chamaesiphon sp. VAR_69_metabat_338; assembly: GCF_031423935.1. Lineage (NCBI taxonomy): Bacteria > Bacillati > Cyanobacteriota > Cyanophyceae > Gomontiellales > Chamaesiphonaceae > Chamaesiphon > Chamaesiphon sp. VAR_69_metabat_338. Next base: position 282 of record NZ_JANPGM010000242.1, on the reverse strand, counting down.
ATACACCTGTTTGGCGTTCGATCTCGCGGAAGCTTGTGCCTTGCCGATGCAAGTCGAGACATTGCTGCTTAGTTTGTGGAGGATAACCTCTCAAGTTGTATGCTTCGGCGAATTGTTTGCCACAAGCTCTGCAAATATAACGTTGCTTATCGTGACGATGCCCATTTTTTGCCACTCGATCGCTACCGCATTTTACGCATATCATTACATTGCTGTGCAAATCCAGCAGATCGTCACCGATGTAGGGGTTGAGATAAGCACAGAGTAAATCTTTTAGCTCTG
>NZ_JANPGM010000241.1:0-13685 GCF_031423935.1 Chamaesiphon sp. VAR_69_metabat_338 | reverse complement strand
TTATTCGGGGGTTCCCCCCGAATAAAAACGCCGCTAAACCGTCGGGAAACAAAGGCGTGCGTGAGCCGCTGTCTTGTCGGTTTTTTATGCGGGGGTTCCCCCCGCATAAAACCGCCGCTTCATGAATTGCCCCTACTAAATTTAGGCCGGAAAGTGCTGGATCGATTCGGACGATTGACGGATGTCACCTAGCAAAACTGGTAATTATACCAGCCAAAGTGCTCGTTGATATTACAATTGACTTTTCGGACTGGGAATAACAGGATATAATGTGTTGTTCTATGTGCCGATCCTCAGATCGATGCAATGGTCGCAGTTGTATGCGGGACGACCGCTCGGTTGGCATTCAACTCAGACAGCTAGACTAAGAAAACATTAAATCAAATTTGAGATCGCTGGGTGACATTATTTATGAACGAAAAGAAAGTAGAAGATCCTAAATTAGTAATAGTTTATTTTGCCAATGGTACCGTCCAATGGGTTAAATCTGGAAGCACTAACCAATGGTCTAGGGACGGCGGCAGAGTTCACAAGTTTTTTGAGAGTAGGGTATACCACTCGGCAGACGGTAACAAAATTAAAATCAAACAACATTTTAAACTGTTAAATACCGTGTTTATGGATGTTAGCACCGGCGCATTTTTAGATACAGTTCGTGAAGATTTGCTCGGACTAGCTCCCGATCCAAATGATGAAGTCCAACACTGTAAATGGTGGGATGTCGATTGGGCGTGTCCGATCGTCTTCGAGCCAAAGGCAGAACGCAAGCCAATTAAACCACCGATCGTGAAATCGAATACTTAACTACAGCATCAATAAATCGCGCGAAGTTGTACCTTTACAACCAGACAAGCAACACCAAACATTAATTTATTTACTCAAATTAATTGAGCCGATCTTCTGGACGAGCGGACGAGGTTTATTGGCGATCGATCTTCGGACATCGCTCAGGCGGTGACGGTATCGAGATATCGAGCGACTGTTTCCTTGCCACTGCCAATAAACTTAATTCGTCCGCGTTCGAGCCAAATTGCCTTGTCACAAGAAGCACTAATAAAATCGAGATCGTGGGATACGACTAGCACCGTTGTATCGCCATTGAGGAATTTATCGATGCGGTGCTGACATTTATTTTTAAAGTTTTGGTCGCCCACAGACAGGACTTCATCGAGAATTAAAATATCTGGCTGGACATCAGTGGCGATCGCAAAACCCAATCTCGCTACCATGCCTGAAGATAAACCTTTAACTGGCACCAAGGCATAATCATTTAATTCGGCAAAATCCAAAATCGTTGGCGTGCGTTCCGCCATTTCTCGTCGCGAAAATCCGAGCAACACGCCATACATAATAATATTGCTTTGGACGGAAATATTCCCATCAAAACCCGCACCTAATTCGATCAGCGGCGCGATATGACCATGGACACGCACCTTACCAAGACTCGGTTCGAGAATCCCCGAAATTAGCTTGAGCAAAGTTGATTTACCAGCTCCATTCCCCCCAATAATCCCGATTTTTTCACCAGAGTCGATCGTCAGATTGACATCATCGATTACTAGTTTTTTGGCAGGTACGCGATATTTACCAGAAACAATCGAAAAAATCGTTTGCTTGATATCATAGGAAAACTCTTCCTGAGTACGTCGCCATAAAGACACGCGATCTAAACTAATAACTTCCATCTGACTAAATATAGTGAGTAACTCGATCGTCGATTGCCGATCGATTAAATATCGATCTCCGCTATCTACAGAAGATCCATAAATCTGGGACGCAACCAGTTAAAACAAGTCCAGCCGATCGTCAATATAATTATCCCACTTAATAACGATCTTAGTACTAAAAACAAATCCGGAGATTGACCAGACAAGACAATTTGCCGCAAGCTCTCAATTACTGGATAGAGTGGATTTAGCTCCAAGAACGAGCGAATTTTGGGATCGACGATCGCGGCTGGATAGAAAATTGGGCTGCTCATCATGAGTAAGAACTGGACTAACTCATACAAAAAGGGTAAATCTCGAAAGAATACATACAAAGAGCTAATCAAAAATCCCACACCACTAGAAATTAAGATCAGTGCAATTAATGGAAATGGAATCGCTAAAATATTGGCCAAGCTGTTTACATGAGGTGACAGCACTAGAGTAACTATTGACAATAGAGGTAACATGCCGATCGACAGTTGAAACGTATTGGCGATGATAATTGACGCTGGAAAAACACTAACTGGTAATTTGACCTTATTTAGCAAAGAACCATTATTAACGATACTACTTAATGCTTGAGATGTAGAACCATTGAAAAAATGAATTACTGTTAACCCAGTGAATGCAGCTAATATATATTCCCAGAGTGAGTCATGATAGTATTTCTTAAAAGCAGCTCCAAAAATTACGGCATACAGTGCTGTCATAATTAGAGGATTAAATAATGACCAATACACGCCTAAAAAAGAGCCGCGATACCTAACTTTTAGCTCGCGTCCGGCGAGGACTGCTATTAATTCCCAGTAACGATTTATACCAGATAATCTGGATTTTGGATCGATCGATCTAATCATAGCAATGTGAAACTTTAATGCCTATCTACTGAAAATGATGCCCAGATCGGCTTGGGGGTAATCATACTATAAATACTGTTGAGGTCGATCGATTGTTGACAGAGCTGTTTGGGAACCAGAGCATCTGGCTGAATACCTGTAGTAGCTGTGTTGTCATCCCGGTCAAAATTCATTATCCTATAGGTGTTCGTGGTGTTAAGTATTATTACTTATTAGTGCTGCATCCTAATAATTGTGATTTTGATCGCTCATCTGTCCGCACGTACGACTTACAGTTACACCCTTGGGAACAATTACTCACCCGAGCTAATCGTACAACTCCAAGTACCCCGTAGCTAGTATTTAGACGTATCGATCGATCGATGCCATCCTAACTTATCGATCGCAAACACAGCTTATTTTGGCACTATTAGCCGATATTTTACATTTTCTTAAGATTTTGCCCAGTTGCAGCTAGTTTATAGTGTCAAAATTAGCTCTAGTGTAGAATTTCACTAGTTAAAACCACGTTAGCAAAAGGAAAACAATATGTTTGGAAACCGACCCCCTCATCCTAACCAAGAGCGACCCCCTCATCCCCAAGGCGGCCAGCAACAACAGCGTCCTCCCCATCCTCAAGGCGGACAACAGCAAGGCGGCGAACGGAATGCCCCACCGCTACTGACAGAGCGAGATTCGCAGCTGTTAGTCGAGTTACTCGGTGACGACGAACAAGCGCAAGCATTATTCGGTACCTTACAAAATGCACCCCCAGAGCTAGCGGCTCTGGGATTTTTGATGCTCAGAATCTACGAGCGCACTCGTTGATCTGAGTCCAGCGAGTGTGGATATCGAAGCTGTTGAAGCTTAAATTAGTCTGACGATTGGATAGATATTTCGACTAGTTTGGGTACTATTAATCTACATACCGCACATTCCCTCGCATGAGCGATGTTCGCTGAGATTAAATGTCTAGGCTTGCGGAACGTGAGACTTTACAAGTGTATCTATCTTCAGATGGAACTCATTTTTAGATCCTCAGGCGGGAACCAAGCGATTAAGTGGATGAGCGCGTACGCTCGGAAGCCAATTGTCGATCCCACACTCGCCAATTGCCGCGCATTTCGATGCCCGATGCTAGCGACGGCCAGATGCTGGCAAATTAGGTAGTTTGGCAAAAATTACCTCCAGCCGATGGCCAAAGCCAGTTTCCCCAACTTCGATGGCGACCTATCCAAAAGTGAGATAAACCCCGTTCGACCGTTCTATAAATTTATTAAAGTGGGATCTAGACCCACCAGTATGCAGAGAAGGACATTCTACTATGAGTTCCACAGATCGAACAAACACTGCTGATGAAACTGAAGGAGTAATGTTATTACCCGACCCAGAGTCAATCGCCACTCTAGCAAGTGGCGATCCTGCGACTCAGACTGCGGTAGCGGCATCCACTGAAGTAGCAGCAGCCGGGGTACCCCGCAACCAAACTGGGTCGATTCCGCTGATCCGCCCGCGAGACGGTGACACGACCGAGCCACCACCACATCCTGTCGATGGCGAAGCGTTGCCGAATATTTGGATTTATGATGGTGAAGCCTACGATCTCACCCCATTTATTGCCAAACATCCTGGCGGACAATTTTTTATCGGTCGGACTAAGAACAGAGATATTACGACGATTGTCAATATCTTCCATCGCAACCCCGATCGAGTCAAAAAAGTCATTGCCCAGTATTCTTTGAATAAATCTGCACGACCCGAGCATATTCATCCGAAGTATAACGCGCCACCATTCTTGTTCAGACAAGATTTCAATGGCTGGCGAGATACGCCCAGATACGATTTTAGAAATAAAGACCAACTGCTGTTCAAGATTAAAGAGCGCGTCTACGAGAAAGAATTTCAGAAAAAAGTTGCGCGGATGGACTCGCTGTTTAATATTGCCAGTATCGTCATCTTGGTGATGTATTTTGCAGTGCAGTGGCTGTATCTAGACTTTAGACAGTACATGCCGCTGTATCTATTTGTCGTGCTGATGTCCATGTTGCGGATTTCGCTCGCTGGAGTCGGACACTACCTGATCCATCGCCCTCAAGTAGGTATCAATAAAGCAATTTCCAATGTTTTTGATATCAACTACGTACCGCTAGCACTAGTAGTTACCGACGGTCACACCTTGTTGCACCATCCGTTTACGCAGACAGAGGTGGATATCAAGAAGAATGTGTTCACATTCATGCTAGAGGTACCGCGTTTTTACCGGATTCCGGTGCATACCATCCAAAAAATCGGCCATGTCGTCACGGGGATGTTTGCGCGAATTATCGAACTCGTGTTCATGGCAATCAGAACTGGGGTCGCAGACATGTATGGTTCGTGGCGACTCGGTTTACCCCATTTTATCGGTAGTTTTGGCATCCACGCCTTGTTACTGGGCGAATTGATTTTATTTGCCATTCGCGGCGAATTCCTGGCTTGGTTGGCACAATTCTTTGTGACAACGTGGATCAGCACCTTTATGATCGTGGCCAGCCACGATTTTGAAACTGATTTACCCCAACCTGGGGGCGCACCACCAGAACCAAATCACGACAATCCAGCGGCTGATATTGGTAGCGAAGCAGCACCGGCTCCAGATTGGGCGGTGTTCCAGCTCCAGAACTCTTACGATCTCACCATGATCGGCAATAAATACATTGATAGCTTCCTCACCGCAGGGTTAGGGCCACATCGGGCACATCACGTATTGCCACAACAAAAAAGTGGTTTTGCCAACATCATCAGTGAAGATATCGTCCGGGAAGAAGCGGCTAAGTTTGATGTGGAGTGGTTAGAGTCTCGCAACTTCTTTACCAACCGCTTACCAATTCTCATGCAGTACTACTTGGGCGAACCCTCAAGAATGGCACAGTATGAAAAATATGGATTTTTCAAAGAACATTTTCATCCGAGAGCATTACGGACGACCTTCGATTATATGCTCTCTGGTTGGATTGGCATCGGCTCGATTTAGAGCGAGAGTGTTCTATCAGCGGTTCGCAATCGTCCGATAGTGCATTTTTACTGAAGGAGATTTAGTCACAGCAGCTGCACAAAAATGCCGCTGCTGCCTCAATCTCCATAACTCAGGCATACTCTCTTTAGACTCCGATCGAGGAATTAATCTTCTTGTTAAAAGAGTCACCAGGAGTGGGTATGCTTTTTATTCAAAAATATTAAGAAATTACGATCGATTGCTACTACTGGGCACCAATCGCGATCGGCAGCCTCGACTCAACCGATCGACTAAACTTAGATCCACAAATCGCAATTTATTAAAACCAATTAAGACCGGCAATTGAATATCCGACGAGTGCGTAATTGTCGATCGACAACCCAATCTAGTTACTCGGTTACTTAAATTAACAGATTACATTCGTTCTATCCCGCTCGATATCTCTAGCCGTAGATATTACCAACGTCAAATTATTAACTCACTTAGATTCAAAAATCATGCTCGACTCGGCACAAATATTACCTGTAATTGAAGGTTTTGCTACTGGTACTCCTAAAAATGTTTTACATCAAGCTGAAGCTGCCAAGTTTCTTACTAGTCTGAACTGCCTAGAGCGCAACCAAAATCGGATCGGGAAGATCTATGAAAATACACGGATCGATACTAGGTATTTGGCGGTCGATCTGCTCTCGGAAGAGACGATTGCCTTTAGTCAAAAGCGCAATACGCTAGAAGAAAGAATGCAAATGTATGAAAAACATGCATTCGCTCTCGCAGATGAGATCGCCAGGAAAGCATTGTCTGCCGCTAGCGATGAGTCAACAGGCGTAAAAATTGAAGACGAAATCGGGCTGATTGTATTTGTGACGAGTACGGGTTTTGTGGCTCCAGGTATCGATGCCAAGCTGATTGAAAGTCTGGGGTTAAAACGCAATATCGCGCGCGTTCCCGTTAACTTTATGGGCTGTGCTGCGGCCATGACGGGATTGAGAGTTTGCTGCGATTATGTCCGCGCTCACCCGCACAGTAAAGCCCTAATGGTGTGTCTGGAATTGAGTTCGGTCAATGCCGTATTCAATGACGATCTCAATGATATTATCATCCATAGTCTGTTTGGGGATGGCTGTGCAGCCGCAGTGATTGGTGCTAATACGGTAGATAACTTAGTCGGTCGCGGCAAGTTTGTCATCAAAGATAACTTCAGTCATTTAGTCAAAAATACCGAAGATGGCATTACTTTGGGAGTCAAAGATAATGGCATTACTTGTTTGCTGTCGCGACATCTGCCCGATTATATTGAGGATGGCGTCGGGACGATCGTCAAAGACTTTTTGGCTACTCATCAAATGACTAAAAGTGATATCGATTTATGGGCAGTACATCCAGGTGGGACGAAGATTATTGAAAAAGTCCAGCTCTCGGTCGGTTTAGATGACGAGCAAGTGGCCGATAGTTGGGAAATTTTACGCAAGTATGGCAATATGCTCAGTTGTTCGATTCTGTTTGTAATGGAAAGAATGATGCTGAAACTTAATGAAACTGCCGCTAACTCGACCGCTGAGGGTAGAAGAGATAACGAATCGATCGAGCAGCCCCGACCGATTAATGGTCTGGCGTTCTCCTTCTCCCCAGGTGTGGGAGTCGAAGGCATTTTATTTGAAAAAGTTTAACGCAACTGACGTTAGCGAAATATCTACTTTACTATCATCAGAAAAATTGCAGCTTTATGGAAATTGTTAAATTTCTATTGGAAATATCTTGGAAACAGATGGCTATTGCCACGCTCGCTGGTTTAGTCAGCGGTGGCGGTAATGCTCTGTTGATTTCGCTCATCAATCGAGAGGTACGGGAAGGGCGGTGGCAAAACGATATCCTCTACTTTGTAGGAGTAGCTGCGTTTATTATCATTACCAGCCTGGTTTCCCAGTACATGCTGATCTTTCTCTCGCAAAATGCGATTTATCAACTGCGATTGAAACTCAGTCAAAATATTCTTGCCTCGCCCTTAGAACATCTAGAACGGCTCAAAGAAAATCGACTGATCGTCACTCTAACTGAAGATATTCACACCTTAACTCACGCGGTATCATCGGTACCGAGCATGTGTACCGATTTCGCGACGGTGATTGGCTGTTTTGTGTTCTTTGCAATTCTTTCGCCCACACTGTTTTCATTAACGTTCGGTTCGAGCGTGCTGACGATCTTGTTTGTCCAGGGTATGCTCAATAAAGCCCAACATCTGTTCTTCAGCTCCCGCGAAGAAGAAGATACGCTCTTCAAGCATTTTCGGGCGATGATGAATGGCACCAAAGAACTCAAGCTCAATCGATCGAAACGCGCCGCCTTCGTCGAAAAAGATCTCAAAGGTAGCGTCTCGAAACTCCGCCAGCTAAATACCAAGGCGATGAAGAGTTTTGCGGTTGCCAATAGCTTCGGCCAGATGTCGCAGTTTGCGAGTATGGGCTTCATTTTATTCATGTTGCCGTCACTGATGACCATGCCGTTGCCGATGCTGGCAACTTATGTCTTAATCGGGACATTTCTAGCCTTACCGATGCAGAATCTCTTGAGCCGCATTCCCGAACTAGTACGCGGCAATGTCTCGCTGCGCAAGATCGAACGGATGAAGCTGTCGTTGATGAGTCTCAACGAGTCGGAAACCCTTTCCCTGGCTGTAGCGCAATCTTGTCAATTAGATTTCAAAGAAGTCGTTTATACTTACCAACCCGAATTACCACCGTTTCCCCCAGAAGGCTTTGGCGGTGAAGGCGGGCACCCTCCATTCCCACCAGAAGGTTTTGGCGAGGGCAACCATCCCCCATTCCCCCCCGAAGGCTTTGGCGAAAATGGACAGCCAATGTTACTGCCTGAAGGTTTCGGCGAAAATGGGCATCCACCGTTTCCACCCGAAGGGTTTACCCCTGGCGAACATCCAGCCTTCCCACCTGAAGGTTTTAGCGAAAATGGCCATCAACCCCATCTTAATGGTGCTAACCAAAGACAACCAGGTACAGCGACTAAAGGAGATCGGCGCAATCCGCCCCCTCATCCCGATGGCCGAGCTGGGGGCATGATGCCACCACCGCGAGCCGATGAAAATGGCTTTGCATTGGGGCCGATTAGTCTGTCTTTGCAACCGGGTGAATTACTATTTATCATCGGTGGTAATGGGAGCGGTAAATCAACTTTAGCCAAGCTGATTACAGGGTTATATGCACCCCAATCAGGATCGATCGAGCTAAATGGCAAACCTGTGACTCAAGATAATGTCGAATGGTATCGCCAACATTTCTCGGCAGTATTCTCCGATTTTTATCTGTTTGATAGTTATCTGGGCTTCGATCGCGACACGCTGGATGTCGAAGTATCGGATTATCTCAAACAACTGCAACTTTCTCATAAAGTTAGCGTCAAAGATGGTGTCTTATCGACGACTAATTTATCGCAAGGTCAGCGCAAACGATTGGCACTGCTCGAAACTTATCTGGAAAACCGGCCAGTATATGTATTTGATGAATGGGCTTCCGACCAAGAACCGAAGTTCCGCGAACTATTCTACAAACAAATGCTGCCCGAACTCAAACGGCAGAATAAAATTGTAATCGTCATCACTCATGACGATCGATACTTCCATCTCGCCGACCATGTGATTAAACTCGATTATGGAAAGATTGAATTCGATCGCGTCATGCAGGAATAATTTATGTCAGACACATCTAGATTCCCGAAAATTAATAAACAGTCGATCGTCAGATGGAGTCTGGGGCTGGGTATCTTGTTACTGATTTCCAGCGGTTGTTATGTGGCGGCGCGGCAATTGGCTGGCTCTCAGGCACCACCCCAGCAACGACCGGCACCCGTCTCGCCAGAGCGGAGCAATCTGCCGATTACGATCTCGGCCAATGGCACCGTCGAGCCGATTAAGGTGGTCAATGTCAGTCCGAAAACGTCGGGAATCTTGAAAACACTGCGGGTCGATCAAGGAGATCGCGTCACCCAAGGTCAAGTTATTGCGACGATGGATAATGCCAATCTGCAAGGGCAATTAATCGAAGCCAAGGGCAAACTTGCCGAAGCAGAGGCCACTCTGAGCCAATTAATTGCGGGCAATCGCCCCCAAGAAATCGCTCGCGCCCAATCGACACTCAACGAGCTGCAAGAAAATCTCAAAAAACTAGTGGCAGGGAATCGTCCGCAAGATATCGCCCAGTCGCAAGCTCAATTAGTTGGTTCGCAAGCACTTTATAAGAAAGCTGAAGATGAATTTCAACGCAATCAAATCCTGTTCAAACAGGGCGCGATTTCTTCCCAAGCTTTGAATGAAAAACTATCACTTAGAGATAATGCTCGATCGAATGTAGTTGCTGCCACAGAAAAAGTCTCTCTCTTGAAAGAAGGGACTCGCAAAGAGGAAATCCTCCAGGCAAAAGCGACGATTGCGACCCAGAAACAGACTTTAAGTCTGCTCCAAGCCGGATCGCGACCGGAAGAAATTGCCAAAGCGCGGGCAACCGTAATGGCCGCCAAAGGGTCATTGCAAAACGTCATGACTCAGATTGAAGATACGGTGATTAAAGCTCCTTTCTCTGGCGTGGTGGCGTTTAAATACGCCGAACCAGGTGCTTTTGTCACGCCGATGACCTCGGGGAGTTCGGTTTCTTCAGCGACATCTTCTTCAATTTTGTCACTCGTTTCCGCCAATCGTGCTGTCTGTAATATTGCCGAGAAAAATATTGCCAAAGTTCGGGTCGGTCAAGAGGTGAAAATCACAGCAGAAGCCAATCCAGGCAAGGTTTTTCGCGGAAGAGTCACTCAAATTGCGACCCGATCGACCGTCGAGCAAAATGTCACCAGTTTTGGCGTGAAAGTGGCTTTAGAAGGCAACGCCGCTCAAGAACTCAAGGCGGGGATGAATATTTCCGCCGACTTTCAAGTCGGGAAATTGCAAAACGTGATTACCGTGCCGACGATCGCCGTCACGCGGCAAAACAATCAAACTGGCGTATATGTGGGTGCCCCCAATCAACCGCCGCGATTCGTACCGATTACGACTGGCATCGCGATCGACAAACGGACGGAAGTGAAAAGTGGCTTAGATGGCTCGGAACATATCCTCGTCGAGAATCCGTCAACTCAACCACCACCGTCGGGATTTTCCTGGCGCAGTCTGTTTGGTGGTTCTGACGAGCGAAAACCGGGTCCACCAGGTGGCGGCGGTCCTCCAGGCGGTGGTAGCGGCCCTCCAGGTGGCGGCGGTGGCCCTCCATAAGATAATTGAGAATTGATAATTGCGGATGCGATCGTGCGGAGGAGACCTTGCGCACGATCGCACCCAGCAAACCGCTGTTCTCTGTTAAAAATAGTTTGCATAGATCGCGTGTCGATCGAGATGAGCTGACTGCAACCACTACAACCATGATGGTTGCAAGGGTTGCAGTCAGCCGGAAGGCTCGATCGAGTGGCGATCGCTCTAAATTCCATGTAGAAATCGGATATGAAGCAGCGTTTTATTCAATTGGCACTTGCGATATGTATCTTAATTACTACAGTTAATTGGCCATATATTGCTAGCTTTGGGCGAGTGGGCAATCTGCCGATCGATCGAATTGGGTTGCCCAAAGTAGAATCTCGATCGATGGATTTAACTCGGCTGCCGATGGGCGATGGCAGACTATCATCGAGTCCCAAAGCTGGCTGGATTTGGCCGTGTCGAGTCAATGGCAGTAATATCGGCGGTGCCCATCGCAAAGGCCCTTGGATCGAAGATAGACGCGGCACCTACAATTTGACCGCCAAAGCAATTGTCAAAGGGACAGTGGCTTGGCCGCAGCAGTATCAGATGAAGCTGCAAGGTGACAAGCGAGTGTTTACGACCAACGATCTGCCCAGCCATCCGACGGGTATTTTTCCGATTACGCCCAAAGAGAATGCCGTTGCGTATGCATACGATCGCAACCCTAACAGTATCTCCGCCCAAAATATGCGAGTCGAATTACCGATCGATCCCCAGCTAGCGGCAGAAGCTACCTGCACCCCAGGCGCGATCGGGATTCTCAATACCGGCTCTGTCCTATTCAACGCCCTCGATGCTCCCGGTCGCGATGCGCTAGCTCACGAAATCCAGGATTCTTGTCAGGGTCATCCCGAACCCTCTGGCGTTTATCATTACCACAGCATTAGCACCTGTCTGGACGACAAAACCACGCGCAACGGACATTCGGAGCTGGTTGGTTATAGTTTGGATGGATTCGGGATTTACGGTCGTCATGACGTCGGCGGACGCGTCCTCGCTAGTGCCGATTTGGATGCTTGTCACGGCCACATTCACGATATCGATTGGAATGGTAAGAATGTCAAAATGTTTCATTACCATGCCACTTGGGACTTTCCTTATACGATCGGCTGTATGCGCGGCACGTATAAACGGAGCGATGTCCGGGCGATTCGGGGCAATCCCGTCCGTCAGCCGCCAAATGGGCCAGGGGGCAGACCGCCTGGAAATCGACCGCCGCCACCGTTCGGATCGGAAGATCGACCGCCATTCGGATCTGACGATCGCCAGATGCCACCGCTGTTGCCTAACTAAGGTAATTTGTTATTAGTATGTTGCCAGATAAGTGAAAAGTCATGATTTTGATGCAGGGGATTACCAAAGTCTATCGGCTGAGTGAAGTTAGTGTCACGGTTCTCAAAGGCATCGATATCTCGATCCAGCAAGGTGAGTATGTGGCAATTATGGGCGCATCGGGTTCGGGCAAATCAACGCTGATGAATATTATCGGCTGTCTGGATCGATCGACAGCAGGCGACTATAACCTCGAAGGTCGCGATTTGATGCGGCTCGATGACGAGCAATTAGCCTACGTCCGCAATCAGCGGATTGGCTTTGTCTTTCAGCAATTCAATCTCTTGCCACGATCGACTGCGCTGGAAAACGTGATGCTGCCGATGGTATATGCAAATATTCCCAAGTCCAAACGCCGCCAACGCGCGATCGAAGTCTTGACCCAAGTGGGATTGGGCAATTATCTCGACAACCGTCCGACCCAACTTTCGGGCGGACAACAGCAGCGTGTAGCAGTGGCGCGCGCGCTGGTCAACGATCCTGCCTTGGTACTAGCCGACGAACCCACTGGTGCCCTCGATAGCGAGACTTCTCAGGAAATTATGGATCTACTCACCGAACTCAACCGCAACGGGATTACGATTATTGTCGTCACTCACGATCGCGAAGTAGCCGCCCAAACCCGCCGGATGATTCGACTGCAAGACGGTCTAGTCATCTCGGATGATGGCGCGCCGAGTTTGCTGGCACCGAATTATTAAGTACCGCTATCTAGCAAGACTAGTGTAGGTTCGCACATTAAAGTGGATAGTTTGTCTACCGATCGAGAACTTTGGCTACTAACATCAGCATGGCAATTGAGTTATCGCTCACGGTGTCGCCCCCAATCGTTCTTGCAGGGCAATAGCGGCTAGTTGTTGTTCGCGAATTCGCCCAACTCTGAGGGCATCTATTAGCCCTAGTAACTCGTATAACTGGGGATCTAAGCTGGCGGCTAGCGGTACGGATGGGTAGAGGGGAGTAAGTGCCAATCCAATTTCTGTACCAGTCGGAAATGCCCAAACTAGCGGTTCTTGACTACTGACGATTTGTTCTTTGAGTGGGGAGATACCATGAGCAGTAGGCATTCCGCGCACCAATGTTCCTGGAGTGGCGGGGTAGATATATTTCAAGCCATGAATCAGGAGTTCTAATAAGTGGGGTGTCAGGGGTTGATGGGTGAGGGGGTTGTAGAGTTTGGCGATTGTGCTGCGTTTGAGGGAGCTATGGACTTCGGAGGCACTCATGCCAAGGCTTTCGGCTAAGTCGCTATACCGCCACTGGCGATCTTGCCAGAGGTGGGTTTTGAGGAGGATGGGGATGTCTTGTGGTTTGAGCATAGAATCTATTCTCTGTTACTTCTATTCTACATTCGCAAATTGAGAATAAAGTGAAAGTGACTTTTTTAGTTGGATCGATTGGCGATCGTCAATAAGTAGGTGTGTGCAAATATTTATTAAATAGATAATGCCTGAAACCTAGTTGGTGGGCAGTCCCCACCCTACAGGTTCTAAGCGATTCTCAACGTTTGGTTCTAACAG
>NZ_JANPGM010000240.1:0-5829 GCF_031423935.1 Chamaesiphon sp. VAR_69_metabat_338 | reverse complement strand
CTATGCGTGAGTATATTATGCAGATGAAATACCTACTCAGCGGATCGTAAATAGCTAAGAAAATCATTAACGACAGTGTTAGTGTGTATCCAACAATCGTTAAAGTCAACTTGTCTTGTACTATAACGAATTTACCTTGTTCCATCGACTTAGATCTCCACGAGCGCACTCCTGTAGGTAAAAGTATTATAATGTATAAATTAGTTGTCTGCTAATCGGCCGGTAGATGAATGTCAAAGCGGTTATGGAGATCGAACTAGTACTATGACAAATCAAACCCAACTTTTTCCAAAAAGTCGGGTTTGGATTTTAACCAATATGGCGATTGCGATAAAATTGTCAGTATTCCTACATCTAGTCGTCGATTGATTCCTGAGCTTTTACACTGTTGAGAGATTTTAGAGCGTTTGCTCACAAGTTCCTCATATTCATCGGTCATAATTGGAATTTTTCGCTCAGGGAAACCAGATGGCTGAAAGTGGCTTTAATACTAGCGAAGCCAAATAAAGCTCAGGTAAAGATTTCAGGGCTTGAAGCCTGCATCGATCGAGCATCAAGATAATCAAATTTAGATTGTTGCGAGTCTAGAATCGATCGATTGGCGGTCGCGATCGCATTAACTCGATCGCCATCTCCATAATTTAAATCAAGTAGTCGAACGGTAAATTTATGAGTGTTCGATCGCTGTTCCAGGCTGTCAAAGTTGCCGATGCGGTGGCTCCCTATGACACGATTCAGCTCAAGGTTTTTTATCCAGCGCAGATATCTGATAATGTGCTGGAACAGAGTATGGGTGTCATTCCTGCCGATCGACAATTAGCTCCATTTCCGATCGTCATCTTTTTTGGTGGCATCAATTGTGGTGGGGAATTATATCAATGGCTAGCGGTAACATTAGCCGCGCGGGGTTTGGTAATAGTGACGTTTAATTGGATTGCCGAAAACTTGCCGGGAATGGTAGCCTTGACTCCAGGTGTAGATCTCAAAAACTTGGCTCCGAATACATACGGTACTGCGCCTACAGCGTCAGCCTTGCCCGCATTACTCGCCGGTTTACATCAAATGAACTCAAGTGGAGTTTTGGCAGGCTTGCTGGACTTAGGACGGGTAATTTTGGGCGGACATTCGGCGGGTGGGCGAGCGGCGATCGAAAGTGCCAATCCCAGTTTTTACCCGCAAGTTGTGGCTACTTTTGCTTACGGTGCCCATACAGCCGCGATCGTCCAGTTGGGTTACGCGCCAGGGACAATTTTACCGCTAGACGATCGTTTGCCGATGTTATTAATCGGCGGTAGTTGCGATGGGGTCATTGCCAATAGTGGCGATCGTTATGGTGTCACCTGGGAACGGCCGACAACACCCATCGAGCGGACATTTCAAGCGATCGCCAGCGAACGAGCTGCGCGGTATTTGCTACTCATCGAAGGTGCCAACCATTTTGCGATCGCTCATCCAATAGATACAACAATCGGGACTGCCGATCTGGATTTTCCTGCTACCGGATCGGGAGTACAAATGCGAGATTTAATCTCAGAAGCGATCGGGCTATTTATCGAAGCTTGCGTGCGCTTAAATTCAAGTAGCAGCAAGGCTCTGGACGATTTAATCGATCGGGCAGGATATCTTTAAGTAATTGACGATCGCGTTGCTGTAGATGGGATCGAGTGGGGTGGATTGTCATCTTTCTCAAACTAATTTATTGTGTGTGAGGCACAAGTCATGGACAACCCTGGGCTACGCTATCGATTCCCCGAATTACTGGCGGGATTGAGTTTATTGTCTTTGTCGCTGATTGTCAGCTCGTACTTGTGGGCGGGGGCGATTCGGAATATGAAACGGGTGGATGATGCGCTGACAATTACGGGTTCTGCCAAACGCCCGATTAAATCGGACTTTATCGTGTGGCGGATCTCGTTAGCCAGCCAACAGCCGACAACGCAGGCGGCTTATCAGGAACTAAAAGCGCGGATCGATCGCGTTCGACGCTATCTCAAAGACGCCAAAGTCGATCCGGCGGAGATTTCGCTAGAATCACTCGAAACCGCCGCCTTGCCCGAACTAATTAATGGTAAAGAGACAGGAAAAACTGCTGCTTATAAGTTGAGCCAAAAACTGGAGATTCGATCGACTAAAGTTGACCAGTATGCCAAACTCTCCCAACAAATCACCGAACTCATCAATGAAGGGATTCCCCTAACTTCCGAGCCGCCCGAATATCTCTACACCGAACTGAGCAAGGTGCGGATCGAGATGGTTGCCGAAGCTACCAAGGATGCCAAGGCTAGAGCCGAATCCATTGCCAAGAGTACGGGCAATCGCGTCGGTGGGGTGCGCAGTGCCGATACAGGCGTATTCCAAATTACGCCGCGCCATTCCACGGCGGTAACAAACGAGGGTCGCTATGACACTAGCTCGATCGAAAAAGACATTACCGCTGTAGTTTCGGTCAAATTTGGCATCGATTAAATAGTTATAAGTGGGGCTAGCTGCCCCACTTTTTTAGCTATAGACACGAGATCGAGTCCCATCTCATCCCAAATCCGGTTTGTAAAACTCACTAACCTTGCCCTCACCCCCAACCCATCTGTCTTGACGCACACAAACGGGAGGGAACCTCCCGTTCGATGCGCCGCTCCCAAGCTTGGGAGAGGGGAGCCAGAGCCGCAGGAGAGGGCGGGGTGAGGGCACAAGTGGTTTCGATTGCCAAAGAAGAGTTTGTGAAGCGGATTGGGTATCACACAATTTTTTATTACAGTTTGAGTATTTGTACTCTGAGGTTCGCAGCTCGATCGTAAGATAAATAAAATTTTAATCAACTTTATTTACAGAATCAGAGGTTAGTATGGATGCCTTATTTGAATAATGACGGCGATAGTAGGTTGAACAATTTCCATACCGAACCAAAAATGTATGTCGCCGAATCGACTGGTACCGAAGGAAAGGTCAACTATCTAGCGATCGGAGCTTTCGGTCTAGTACTGACGATCGGTTCGATCTTTATCGCGATGGCCGTTTCCTAAGATCGATCGGGGTGCATTATCAGTAACGAATCGTGCCCACTATTATTTTCGGAGTTTGCCCAAATAACAGTCATTGAGCCAGATTCTAATTGCTTCACCGACGATCGTCCGGCTGCTTTCGATCGGGGGTGAGATAAGGTTATTGGCAACGGGAAATCCCCCCGTGCGCGTGTAGATATTTGCTAACCGCCACCCCTGTCGCGTCTGTGCCAGAAACAGCCAGTGAAACTGTTGGATTTGCCCCGATCGATTGCCCGTATACTGTGTTTCTAAAGTGGTAATAAATACTTGAGTTGCCGCTGCTTGGGGAAATTGGGCTGAGTATTCGCGGCTGACAACAGGTAATGGCTGAAGTTCGGGGACGCTAGCAGTGACGATCGAACTATAGACTCGATCGGTGCGTTTGCGCCGCTGTTGCAAGATTCGATTGCCATAACCGGGCAAGTCACGTACCAATAAATCGGCCAAACTTGACAATTTGGCTGGGCAGGCAATCGGTGTGGCTTGTGCAACTGGTGCGATTGAGGATTTATCGATCGTTGGTGTGAGTTTGCTACTCACTACCAAGATGCGAGGACGAGGCTCGCACCAATTACCAATGCTTAGATCGCAAGCCAGGAGATAATTCAAATTTAGACCAAACTGTGGAGATCTCTGGCTAACATTTTCAACTCTGAGCTGACAACTGTCAACTCATCACCGTGCTACTTAACCCAAGTTGCTATCCCTAAAACGCCTACGATTTCAATCGGCGGCGGTGTAAGAACGAAGCTAAAAGCTATTGTGTGTAGATCCTTAATCCCGAACTGAGGCTACTTACTGATTGCGGATTTGGGCGGCTAGCTGTAACAATTCTGCCCACCGCAGTTGATATTTCTTATCGGTCAGCTTGAGCGTTTTGACGATCGATTCCTTAGTACCATCGGCTTGCTTGAGCTGCATAAAGACTTGCTGCTCGTCAGATAATTGTGCCCAAAAGATGTCCCACTGGCGATCGGTCAAGCCGAGTTTGCGATCGATTTCAGCTCCTAGCCATTGGTGTACCAATTCCCAACTGGCAACGTGAGCAAATTTTTCAATATGGTATTTAAATTTTTGCTGGAGATAGTCCCGTTCGCGGGTGGTTAAGCCCAACATTTTTTCGATTTCGGGAGCAGATAGATCCTCCATCTTGAGCAAGAGATAATCCACGCAAGCCGATTGATTTTGAGCCGTCAGATAGGCAACTAATTCCTCAACTACGCGCTCGCGGAGGACTTCTTCGCTGCCATCGACATTGTCAGACACCATCTTGGCGCGGATTTGTTGCATCAACTTCGAGCCAGCATCCCCATCTTCATCGCGAGCGGTTTCAAAAGCCTGCTCGATATCGACAGAGGTTTCATTGGGTTGTCGCTTGGCAAAGGTTTGGGCACGCAGAACGATCAGTTGCTGAGTGCTGCCATAGCGTAGATGAATCCGCCGTTTGGCATAGCATTCGGTGAAGACCATATACTCTGCTAATTGGATCGGGCTGCGGGGAGTATAGGTATCTTCAAGTAGATTTTCACGCCGAAAAGCTTTGAGCGATTCGACATAAAATTCTTGCAAAAAGTCTTCAATTAATGAGTATCTAGCTTGAAATCCTAGTTGCGATTTGGGAATAGTAATATAGCGATAGACGATCGAACTCAAGTGGCTGTGTAGCTCGATCCGACCTTGGATCGAACCTAGTTGGTAATAGTACAGACACTTAGAGACGCGATGGCGTGCCAATCCAGTCCGCCAAGATTCACTGATACCCGAATTCTGAATGCGTTCGCTCTTTTCACAGATCCGATCGACTTCCACCGCAATCCTGTCGGCGACCGCTCGCATCTGAACCACAGAACCTTTAACTTGCGTTTGTAGAGCTTCGACGAGCATCTCTGGGAGTGGCTGCTTGCTAGATAGTAGGACTACTACATTGGATTGTTGTTGGCGAGTGCTGGTGGCTGGCAGACACTGAGGATGCGCGGCGTTCATGTTGTGTTTCTTCCCTGATGATGCGAACCGATCGTTGCTTACATATCGAATGTACGCGCTAAACACAGGAATTACGTATGATATGTGTCACTTTTTTTACACTAGCTCGATCGCAACACACAGTGCTGGACGGAAAAATGCGAGTCTTGAAGCTCAATCCTAGCCTGAGTTGTAGTTTTAACCGATCTACTATATTGCTATTTGTAAAGTTTTTGAGATGTATTTACCATCCATTTGTATAGATTTGGAATGGACAGTTGGTCAAACTGGCACATTTACTCATCCCTGCTAGTAAATTTGGGTTTGCCAATAGATCGTTCTCAATTCTACGTAAATACCGATATTAAGTTTTGTAAAAATTAGGTGAGAATAGCAACAGGAATTCACCGTACTCCTAAATAGACTGTCAATCGAAATCTTACTCTCATAACTGGGCATACTGAAATATATAGGAAGCGTGATGTAAAATATAGCCCTTTTGGTAGCTATGTTTCAGGCACTGTTAAGACTATAAATGTTGACTCTCTCCGTCCAATCTCGACATCACTGTTATAAAAAAGAGATGCCTACCAGTATTGAAGCAGAACAGCCGATCGATGGCGATCTGCCGCTAATCAAAATTTTATTAGCGGAATCAGATCGATTGGAGATCGATCGCCTCAAAGCGAAGCTCGATCGAGAATTTCCCACTGGCATCTTTATTGTCAAGACTTACCCCCAACTGTTGGAAAGTGTCGCTAGAGAAAGACCGCAAATAGTCATCTTGGGTAATATTGGCAGCTCTAATTATTCAGAGATCGCCAAA
>NZ_JANPGM010000239.1:0-10185 GCF_031423935.1 Chamaesiphon sp. VAR_69_metabat_338 | reverse complement strand
GACTTTTCGCCAGAATTTTCCAAAGCAGTCGAAGAAAAACAAATCGCTGAGCAACGCGCCCAACGGGCAGTCTACGTCGCCCAGGAAGCCGAGCAAGAGGCCGAAGCCAATGTTAATAGGGCAAAGGGTCAAGCGGAAGCTCAACGCCTATTACGCGAGACGCTGACGGCAGAATTATTGCAAAAACAAGCGATCGATAAGTGGGATGGTAAGTTTCCCCAAGTAATGGGCGGGAATGGCGCATTACCGTTTATCAATATCGATTCTGGCAAGATGAAGTAATAGTTGATAGTTGACAATTGATAACGTTTTGATTAGATCTGTAGGTTGGGTTGAAGAATGAAACCCAACAGACCCACCAGAGAAAACTCGCCTACAGCGCGATTCCATGCGCGAATTGCGGCGCAGTGTGGGCAGGTTTCCCGTCCACATAACTGCGACAAGACACATTTGAGGATTTTGGCAACGGAGCTAGTTGATATCTTGAAATAATGATTCCTTGTAACTAGGATCGATCTCCCAATCCTCATTTTCGCCACCGATATATAACTGGAGAATTTCGACGTACTCCTTGCTCAATTGGTTGAGCGAATTGATCAAGATATCAATCGCGATCGCGTCGCTCGTGCCCAAATCCATCCAACACCGCGCCCAGTTGCCTTCATACTCAAAGTCGCCCATGTTGTGCATCAGCGACATCATAGTGCTGTCGGCGGCATCGTTGTCATAGTCCATATAACTCAGATCTAGTCCGGTTTCTTGAACTTGGCTATTTTCAGCATTAAAGCCACCCAATTTCCCTAAGAAAAACCACGAAGAGAATACTTCTTCAACTAATTTTTTCTCCTGTTCTGAGGGTACGTTGCTAAATTCCAACCAAAACCAAACATCAAATTGACTGAATTCGCGGAACTGGACTTGCATAATTAGTGAATAGTGGATAGTGGATAGTGAATAGCTATTGGTTCGATCGTTCTGGCTACTTATAATTCAGCACGGCATGATGGATGATGAGTGTTCCTCGTCATCCATCTTTAAAAACCGCTAATCATGCTAGCAAGTCGCGTTAGTAATCACATAAATCTAGTTAAATTAACCCGATACCTTTCTTTTTTGGTGATGGTGACTTCACCGATTTCTAGTCTGCCTTTGCCGCGAATTGCAACGAGATCTCCGGTTTTGAGAGCGTGAGCGGATTGGCTGACATCTTTCCAATTGACGCGGACGTCGCCGCTGGAAATCAGATCGACCATTTTACTGCGAGACATGCCGAATCCAGCAGAAGCGATCGCGTCTAACCGCAGCGAAGCTTCGGTTGTCACCATTTCTTTTTTCTTGGGTTCGCGAATCTTTAATTCGCTTAAGTCGATCTGACGAGTTTTGACGGGAACCGATCGCACTTGGTTCAAATTGGTTTCTAAAAACTCGACCAATTCTGGTGCGACGATCGCTTGTGCGCCTTGTTCACCCAAGACGATAATATCACCTGTTTTATCTCGGACGATGCCACAGCCCAACATCGCCCCCAAAAAATCGCGGTGCGTCGGCGGATCGAAGAGGAAATTGCCAGCAATTTGGATGGCTGCTAACGGGACTTGACTGGGTTCAAATGGCAATTCGCTGCGACAGATGCCCAATCGTTGTCGCTCGGCTTGGGGATAGCCGCCGGTGGCAATAATTTCGACATCGCTGAGTCGATCGAATACGCCTCTGACTTCGGCGATTTCTGGTGGGGAGAGAAAGTCAGTTTCGACGACTTCCCAAGTTTTAATCGCTTGTTCGGCGAGATCGATCGCTCTAGCGACGATTTCCCGATTTTCGACTCGTTTTAGTAATTCTTCTCTGGGCAACATTGATAATTAATTGAGAATTGATAATTGAGAGTTGATAGTTAATTACTTAATCGAAGCCGCGATCGATCTCGATATTTTTCTAAATCGGGATCGCTACATTTTTATTGATACATATCGGTGTAAGTTTTGATGTTTTCGAGATCGAATTTGCGGAGGATGGTGCTTGATTGTTGGAGCAGGAGTTGAGAACCTTCGACGACGATTAGATACTTACCGGCATTAATGCGATTGCGATATGGCAACGCATCGCCACTCCCGAAGGCAATCCCGCCACCGCCGCCAATGAAGACGCTACCCATCGTGCCACCGATCGCACCGAGCAAGCCGCCAATGATATGATTGCCGATCGATCCAGCCCAGGCAAATGTTTGTAAATCGGTCAGGATGCTGAAGCCTGCACCACCGATAAACCCAAAGGGAATCAACCAACTGGCCATTAATTTAGCTTGCTTTTGGGCGACTTCATTGGGGTCGATCAATCCAAATTCATCGGCAGTTTTGTAGCCGCGACCGAGAATGGTAATTTTATCGAGCGGTAAACCTTGTTTTTCCAACAGCGTATAAGCTGATTCGGCTTGAATGCGATCGGACAAGACCGCGACTAAGTAATTATTATTCATCACATTTTTAATTATAAAAGATATCTAGGCTTTAAGTAATTATAGCTGTCGCTGGCTGAGGGCTAAGTGCTGTAAACTCCTGGAGGGATTTTTTCGATCGATTAGCTGCGAGATTGTGAAAATGAACAAAGGATAACCCCGCTGGGGGGCTAATCCAGTTAAAATGTGCTATTGCACTGACCTTTATCCAACCAAACCGATCGTGTCAAAAGTTCTTGTTTCCGATCTCATCGACCAAGCAGGGATTGATATCCTTTCCCAAGTCGCTCAAGTAGACGTTAAAATTGGCTTACCGCCAGCAGAGTTAGCACGGATTATCGGCGAGTACGATGCGATTATGATTCGATCGGAAACCCGCGTCACCGCCGAAATTATCGAGGCTGCAACCAATCTCAAGATTATTGGTCGCGCGGGTGTCGGGGTAGATAATGTCGATGTCCCCGCCGCTACTCGTAAAGGGATCGTGGTCGTCAACTCTCCTGAAGGTAATACGATCGCGGCTGCCGAACACGCCCTCGCGATGATGCTGTCGATGTCTCGCTATATTCCTGAAGCCAACCAATCGATGAAAAGCGGTCAGTGGAACCGCAAGCAGTTCGTCGGCACGGAAGTATATAAGAAAACGCTTGGCGTCGTTGGCTTGGGCAAAATTGGTTCCCACGTGGCTACTGTAGCCAAAGCGATGGGAATGAAATTATTGGCATACGACCCATTTATTTCGACCGAGCGCGCTGAAGAATTGGGCTGTAGACTGGTGGACTTGGATACGATTTTCCGCGAAGCCGACTATATCACGCTCCATATTCCCAAGACCCCAGAAACGGCAAATCTAATTAATGCAGATACCTTAGCCAAGATGAAGCCCCAGGCGCGAATTATCAACTGCGCTCGCGGTGGCATTATCGATGAAGCCGCTCTAGCTGTAGCTTTGCGAAATGGGACGATCGCGGGTGCGGCGATCGATGTCTTTGCCACCGAACCACTCGGCGAATCCGAACTGCGCTCCTTGGGTAAAGAAATCGTCCTTACGCCGCACTTAGGTGCCTCTACTGCCGAAGCGCAAGTGAATGTCGCCCTGGATGTGGCCGAACAGATTCGGGATGTGCTGTTGGGGCTACCAGCTCGCTCTGCGGTGAATATTCCAGGCTTACATCCCGATGCGCTGGCGCAACTCAAGCCCTATCTCCAATTGGCAGAAACGCTGGGGAATATGGTCAGTCAGCTCGCTGGCGGTCGGATTAACGATCTGCAAGTGGGCTTATATGGCGATCTGGCCGAACAACAAACTAAACCAATTATTACCGCCGCCCTCAAAGGTTTATTATCGCCCGCGCTACGCGAACGCGTTAACTACGTTAATGCGGGCATCGAAGCCAAAGAGCGCGGCATTCACGTTGCCGAAACTCGCGATGCTTCGGTACGCGATTATGCTGCTACTCTCAAACTGATTGCCAAAGGTGCTTTAGGTCAACATTCGGTGACTGGCGCGCTGTTGGGCGATGCCGAAATGCGGATTACGAGTGTCGATGATTTCCCTGTCAACGTGGTACCGACGCAAAATATGTTATTTACCGTTCACAAAGATGTACCGGGCATCATTGGCATCATTGGTTCGCTCTTGGGCAAATTTAATGTCAATATTGCCAGTATGCAAGTCGGTCGCAAAATCGTGCGCGGCGACGCTGTCATGGTGCTCAGTCTCGACGATCCATTACCCGATGGCATTTTGACTGAAATCAAACAGGTAACGGGTATTAGCGATGCTTATACCGTGACGCTCACCTAGTCGCGCGTCGGTTAGTTCGTAATTTAGCTGCCGATCGATCTTGCCGACCCGCGAACACATTATGCTACTGTGGTGAAATATCGCGATCGAACTCGCCACAGTCGGTCATTTTGTAGATATTATCGATCGTCGGTAGCAAGATTCAAACGCCAGCCAGCTAAATCCTGCGTTCCCGATCGCCAATCTATGATTAAAATTTAACTAATTGGTAGCAATGTCGAGATCGACTTCGATCGGGTAGCAGGGTGTGAATTTTTCTCAAGTTTCACCATCAGACCGACAACTAAACATCCAATCCCCACGCCCTAATTTATCTGTCGAGATCCTAGAATCATGTCTAATAGCTGGTGGGAAATCAAAATCGAGTGCATCCCCGCTCTGGAAGAAACGATCTTTTGGAGGTTGAGTGAATTTGGGTGCAAAGGGATGTCTACTCAAACACAAGGTCAGGAAATTCTCATTAGTGCCTATCTACCCCAAGGGCAATTTAAGCTACTAGAAGTATCCGATCTCTCGTTATTGTTGGAAGATGATGCCAGTGCGATCGGCTGTCAGTTACCCGTCACCAAGTGCAATCTCATCGATGAAGAGGATTGGTCGAGTAGTTGGAAGCAGCATTGGCAACCCCAACCGATCGGCGATCGATTATTAATTAATCCCGCTTGGTTGGATACTCAAGTCAATCCGGCAGATCCCGATCGGCTGATTCTCCAGCTCGATCCGGGAGTGGCTTTTGGGACGGGCACTCATGCGACGACTCAATTGTGTCTAGAAGCTCTAGAAATGCGCCTGCAACCAGGCTCGAATTTAACTATTGCCGATATTGGCTGTGGCTCTGGTATTCTCTCTACAGCGGCACTATTGCTGGGTGCCCAACAGGTTTATGCTGTCGATAACGATCCGCTGGCTGTCAAAGCTACTGGTGAAAATCGCGATCTCAATCACATTCCCGCTGCCAAATTAATCGTCGATCTCGGCAGTATCGATCGACTCCAAGCGATGATTCCCGAGCCGGTAGACGGTTTTGTCTGCAATATTTTGGCAGATATTATTATCCAGCTAGCACCTTCTATGGCGGCGATCGTCAAACCCAAAGGTTGGGCAATTCTGAGCGGCATTCTCTCCAGTCAGGTGGCAGATGTTTCTAATGTCCTCGAACAACATGGCTGGGTAGTCGGCACGGTTTGGAATCGTCAGGAGTGGAGTTGCATTAATTTGAAGCATAAGTGAGGGGATAGAGACTAGGGGATAGGGACTAGGGGTTAGATATAAACATCCATCGTGCAACTTCAGGCCACTTGTGGCCTTGTACTCCAAGCTCTATTCCCTATCCCCTATCCCCTACCTCCTAATCCACACCGCCCGATGTACTGGCAAACCCCGACCGATCGTCGAAACTTCGCGTTCGGTGGGAACGCCGAGGGGATTTGGTTCGAGCCAATCGGATTGAGTGCGGGTAAAGGCAGGGTTTTCGCTAAATCGATCGCACATTTCCTGTGCTACCCATTCGAGATCGGATTGTAAAAATACCTCGCCACCGCTGGGTAGATAACGAGCGATATCGGCAACTAATGCGGGTTGAACGACGCGCCGCTTGGCATGTTTGGTCTTAAAACAGGGGTCGGGATACTGAATGCTAATCCGCTGGAGCTTGCCAGTCGGTAGGGATGCGAGCAGGGGGGCTAGAGAAATATTGATATTGCCAAACACATAGTGCAGATTGGTCAACCTCGCCTCATCGCGGATCTGATTGGCTTGGATGACTAGTGCTTGGCGAATTTCAATCCCTAAGTAGTTCCAATTTGGATGTCGTGCGGCCATTTGGAGCAAAAATCGTCCGCCAGCACTGCCAATATCGAGATGAATCGGTGTGGAAAGATCGGGGTAAACTACCGACCAATCGGGCGGGACTAGTGGCTGCTGATAAACAATACTGAGCGGATTAACATGCTGCCTAATTTTGATCCGAGGCATGAAAGTAGAGCGAGTATGGACAATAAATAAGGTAAGATCTCCCCACAATAGATTAAGCTAGCAAATCTTTCGATCGATTGATTGCGATCTAAAATTTACTAGCTAGCGGGAAAGATTGAGGATGGGTGAAGATGATAACTCAACTAACAGCATGGATATCTGGTTTGCACACCAGCTCATCATCTCCAGATTGCGCGATCGATACCCTGAGGATATCGACAGCTACAATCTATCTATTCATCATCTTCAGTGCCATCAACTTGTTTGAGATGAATGTGCTTGCGACCGAGGGTGATGTTAAATACATCGCCTTCCTTCAAGCCCATTTGTTTGGTGTATGCAGCACCAATTAATAAGTTATTGTTAGATTGAACGGTGATTTTGTAGCTGGCACAGCGACCGCCACGACCGCCACCAGCGGCTTTACTGTCTAGCTGAATGCCTTCAGCATCGATGAGCGCGTTCAGAAACTTCATCATGTTAACGCGTTGTACGCCGTTCTTAGTTTCGGTGAAGTAGCCGCATTCACGTGCTTTATCTTCTTTGCTCGCGCTGCCGAGGTCTTTGACTTTTTGGAGCAGTTCTTCGCCAACTAAAGGCTCAATATTTTTCTTGTTACTCATCAACTTAGATTTCAAACTAGAGGGTCTAACGCTATCCGGCGTTGCGGTTTTGCTAACCTAGACCTGCAATTATTTATTGGAGGTTGCTATTAGCTCTTGTCACCATAGTACACTGACTAGAGTGATTTTGTTAACTATCTGTATCTAAAATACCATTTTTTTTAGATCGCGACGAAACTTATCCGAACATCGCTGAGTCTTAAGATTTAGATCGGTTGACAGTCGGCGCAGAGGGAAATTAAGTTATCGATATTGGTTAGCTAGTTAAACATTAATAGTTCTCAGTAATCGATAGTTGGATTATGTAATATTCAGAATCGATTCTGCTAGGATTGACATAATCCAACCCGCGATCGCACTCAGGTGGTACCGACAGTCGTCCAGGCACGGTCGATCGCCAGCCGCCGCAATCGTTAAATACACAAATGAAACTGACTACTCGCGGAGATTATAGCGTCAGGGCGATGCTAGATCTCAGTTTGCAACCAGGATTCGGCCCCGCGTCTGTCAGTGCGATCTCTGCGCGCCAGCACTTGCCGATGCCGTATCTAGAGAAATTATTAATTGAGTTGCGCCGCGCGGGACTAGTCAAATCCATTCGGGGAGCGCATGGCGGCTATAAACTCGCAAAAAAACCCACCCAAATTTCTTTGAGTGATATTTTAGTGGCAGTAGGCGAATCGCTAGTCGCCGAAACGCCCGCTGGCTCAACAGCCGATCCTAATCTAGCTGCCGATTGGGTGACGCTAATGGTATGGCGCAGGCTTAATGAAAAGCTCCAAGCCGCTTTAGCGAGTATATCTTTAGCGGATCTCTATTATGATGCGCGGAGTTGGCAAGCTGCGCAGGGGGAAGTGAGTAATTATATTGTTTAGATAGGGATTAGGCTTTAGGTTTTAGGCTTTAGGGAGTAGGGGATAGGGGATAGGAAATATAGAAAGTGTCCATTTGATTCCCCCACTCCCAACTCAATCCTACATCTTGCTAATAATCCGCGTGAGGATTTCAACACCTGAGAAAGCTTGCCAGCCAAATAAACCGACAATGACCAGATTGATGCCGATGTGAGTGTATCGCGCCCAATCCATCCCTTTTTGCATGAATGGCGAGAGGGAGGAAGAGACTGCGATTAAACCAGTCATACCCAAACCGGCAAATAGGTGAGGGCCGAGAAATAACTTGCCATTATTAATATAAGTTACGGCCATCGCACCGATCGATCCTAATACCATCACAGCTAAGACGATCGAGCCGATCTGATAATGCCGGACATTAAATTTACCTTGAATGAGCTGTTTCTTTTCATCCCCAGTAGCTGCACGCGTTTTGCGAATTTGAAAGCCCAAATACATTGCATATAGAGTAGTTGCCAATAAAATCCACATCAAGACCGGATGGATAAAATTGAGATAGGGTTTAATATTGGCGGGAATAAAGTCCATAAGATTGGCAAAATTGACACGAAAGTTTTGTGAATATTTATAAAAGCTAGCATAAAATTTGTGGGTGTTGGGAATTGCGGCTAGAGATCGCCCTAGTCGCGATTAGGCTTTGCCTACGCTACGCGAACGACTGCTGGCTTAATCGAAGATCGATCGCCAATCTGCCATAAAATTGCGCTTGAATGGTGGGTTCTTCACTGCTATTGTTTTGCTACGGGGTGGTTGTTATCAGCTTATACCGCCTCATCGCGCGATTACGCATTCGTCAAATATCACGATCCCTCCTTCAATTAATCTTTCACTGATTCAGTCGGCTAAATCGGGCAACGAGCAGCAAGTTACTACGGCATTAGAATTACGCATTCGTCACATATCATGATCTCCCCTCAAATTAATCTCTCGCTGATTCAGTCAGCTAAATCGGGTAACGAGCGGCAAGTTACTACGGCATTAGAACGTGGTGCCGATGTCAATACAACTGATGCTCACGGTACCACCGCCTTGATGTTTGCCGCCCAAAAAGGTTTCGAGCGGATTGTCGAGCTGCTGCTGGCGGCTGGCGCGGCAGTCAATCTGCCTCGGCAGCAATTTGGGACGACAGCACTGATGTTTGCTGCTGCTGCCAATCGGGTGGCCGTTGTCGATCGACTGTTGTTGGCGCGTGGGATAGATGTGAATGCGACTAATGAAGACGGCAGTACCACACTAATGGGGGCGACGCTAGCTGGTGCGCGGGAGATTGTGAAGCTGCTAATTGCCGCAGGTGCGGACGTTACCACCATCGATAATGATGGGGACAACGCACTTAATATTGCGATCGAGTGTCATGACGAGCTGCTAGTGCGCCAATTATTGGTTGCTGGTGCAGATATTAATTATCGCCGCAGCGATGGCAAAACGCCGCTGTTGCTGATTTCGGCACCAGGAGCAGCCACGATGCTCGATTTATTATTGACTGCAGGAGCCGATCCGCAAGCGGTGGATATTGAAGGCGATAGTTTGCTGATTCTAGCTGCCGAACGCGGCGATCTCGATCTCATCGCGCCACTGATCCGGGCGCGAGTGAAGATCGATCTCCAAAATCACGAAGGCTGGACGGCATTAATCGCCGCCACGGCGGGGGGACAAATCGAAATTGCCAAGCTGCTACTCGCCGCTGGAGCTAATTCCAATCTCGCTTCCCAAGAGAGCGAAACCGCCTTGCATTTAGCCGCGATCGAAGGCAATATCGAGTTGGTCGAGATACTACTCGGTGCTGGCGCAAACGCGGATACGATTACCAGTCTGGGGGATACACCATTAGTTTTGGCGACCTTGCACGAGCATACACCCACCGTAGCGGCGATCCTCAAGTCCGGTATCGATCTCCAGGCACATCAGCAGGGAGCGACAGCTTTGGGCGTGGCGATCCTTAATGGTTTTACCGAAATTGCCAGCTTGTTGCTGGCTGCAGGTGTTTCGCCCCACCAAACCTTTAAGGAGGGCCAAACCCCCTCGATCGTCGCGGCAATTGAAGGGAATGTCGAGTTAATGCGATCGCTAATTGAGGCTGGAGCCAATCTCGACGATCGAGATGATACCGGAGCCACCGCCATGATGTGGGCAACCCATCGCCAGCATCACGAGATTATCGCCTTATTACTCGCGGCGGGAGCAGATCGCACCTGTAAAAATTATGGGGGTTTAACCGCGCTGGCATTGGCGGAAATCAATAGTGACAGACGATCGATCGAGCTGCTCAAACATCACTAGTAGTTTTGGGTGTAAATAAAATTACTATTTTGCTGGAGCGGGGAGCGGGGAGCGGCTGAAATCGCGCTGAGGTTCCCGTCTGTCTTGTCTCTCTGTCTTGACCCAAACACATGCGGAGGGAACCTCCGCGTGATT
>NZ_JANPGM010000238.1:0-3660 GCF_031423935.1 Chamaesiphon sp. VAR_69_metabat_338 | reverse complement strand
CCCCTTTTCAAGGGGGGTTAGGGGGGATTCAGATCTCAAAACGAAGTCCGACAGACTTGTGTATACACCGTAGCTTTTTTAAGGGGGGCTAGGGGGGATCTTCTAGGGTTTGCGAGTGCTATCTTATACTTTTCAGACACCCTCTTAGTAACGCACCGCAGAAAATAGCTAACTATAAAAAGATGAATCAGATACCGATCGCATCACGACTCCCAAACTTTCTCAAGCGAAATCTGCGCGCAGATCGCCGTTGCAGCCGCTCGGATACGCTAGCGGCGATCGATCTCGATCGACTGATAGATTCAGGCATCAAAGGTATAATTATCGATCTAGATAACACGATTGTTTCTGAAGACGATCGCTATATCTCCCCTAATGCTGTTATCTGGATCGATCGGGCGAAAAAGTTGGGATTCAAGTTTTTTATCCTTTCTAATGGCAAACGCAACTATCGAGTTAGATATTGGTCTGCATATCTAGAGATACCAGCCATCAATCCTGCTAAAAAACCATTTCCTGGTGCATTTCGCCAAGCGATGAGATCGATGCAGCTTGCTCCCGATCGAGTAGTAGTTATTGGCGATAGTCTCCATACCGATCTGGTGGGTGCGTGGCTCGTGGGCTGCCATCAGATCCAGGTAGCCTCATTACCGCATCCACCGCGATGGTGGGAAAAATTGATTGGTAAATACGTTCAAATTGCCTATCCGATCGACTGCGAACTTTGGGACTTTCAATCGTCCAATTATTTCCAAAACAACTAACTTCTGATGCCCAATCATCCCGCTTTACTAATTATACTTACAGTCGGACTCAATACCCTAGCGCAGGCATTGCTAAAACTCGGTGCGGGACAAAACCCGTTAAACCTCTATTTAGGCGGTGGGATCTTAGCCTATGGATTGAGTACGATTTTCTACGTGATCTTTTTAGGTAAGCTAAATTTATCGGTAGCTTATCCGATCGTGATTGGTTTAACCCTGCTGGCAACGACGATCGCGGGAGCTTTCTTATTAGGCGAAAAAGTGACTGCTGTTCACTGGCTGGGAATTGGGTTAATGTTAAGTGGACTAGGTGCGATCGCGTTCGGCAAACTGATATGACACCCGCACAGATACAGTTGATTGGGTTGGGTTGGTTTCCCACTACTCCTGGTGGGATGGATCGCTATGGGTACGAACTGATGCAGCAATTAGCCGCAGCAGGCGATGAGATCGACCTGTGCGGCGTAGGTTTGCCCACAATTAGCCCTCATCGAGCGATCGCGTTAACAAATTTGGCAGATCCCCAGACTCCCTTACCTCAAAGGTTGTGGCACGTCCGGCACCATTTCCGCCAGCATCATGGGCACCTTCCCGCTGGCAAATCGCCATCCCATCTAGCTGCGATTAATCTCCATTTTTCGTTATATAGCTTACCGATCTTGCCAGATCTCCCCGCCGATGTCCCCATTACCTTCACTTTTCACGGCCCCTGGGCATTAGAAAGTCAGCAAGAAGGCGAAAAACCTTGGAGCGTTGCCTGCAAACACTGGATTGAAAATCGCGTCTATCGTCGGTGCGATCGCTTCATCGTCCTCAGCCATGCCTTTGGCGAGATTTTACATCGCGAATACCAGGTGCCGTGGCAGCAGATCCACATCATCCCTGGAGGTGTCGATATCGATCGCTTCCAAGCTAACTTGACTCGTCAGCAAGCGCGGGAATTGTTAGACTTTCCTCCAGATCGCCCGATTCTCTTCGTACCCCGCCGCTTAGTTCACCGGATGGGCATCGATATTCTCCTCCAAGCCTTGGTTGATGTCAAAGCTCAGGTTCCTGATGTCTGGCTGGCGATCGCTGGCAAAGGAGCTTTACGCCCCGTTCTAGAGCAACAAGTCATCGCGCTGGGTTTGCAGGAGCATGTCAAATTCCTGGGCTACGTCCCCGACGATCGACTTCCTGTTGCTTATCAAGCCGCCGATCTGACCGTCGTTCCCAGCCAATCCCTCGAAGGTTTCGGTCTGATTTTGCTAGAATCTCTAGCCTGTGGCACCCCCGTCCTCTCTACACCTGTCGGTGGAATGCCTGAAGTATTGCGTCCATTTCAACCCACATTAGTCACCGATGCTCCCACCGCAGATGCTATCGCCACTCGGCTGATCGATCTGCTGACTGGCAAGATCTCTTTACCCGATCGAGCGGCGTGTCGCGAGTATGCTCTCAGCAATTATGATTGGAAAATTATCGCCCCGAAAGTCAGAGCGGTATTACTGATGCCAGTCGATCGCGCCAGACGCTCTTAATCGCGATGTTGAAGATCGCGCCTCGATCGTCGTAGTAAAATGAGTGCGTTTGAGTAGCTATTATCGCCGAATAGAAACGATCGACTTTTTGCGCTCCAGTCAGAGCCGGACTCTTACTCTCCCCCATCCTCGCGAACCAATCAGAGATCGCATCAACTGTAGCTGGAGCCAGATCGATCGGTTCTTTGTCGATTTTCCCCTTCCCCTTGAGCATCAATCTTGCCTCCTTGGGAGCTAGGTAACTTCATCCGCCGACTTTCTCTCGATAGTGGCACTAATGCTGGGGCTTGACTTGGAGGATCGTGTTGTAGACTTTCCACCACTGTCGCTAGTCGATCGATCGTCGATGCTTCAAATACGCTCCGCAAGGGTAACTCCACCTGCAAGGCATCGCGGACTCTGGAAACAAGCTGAGTAGCTAGTAATGAATGACCGCCTAATTCAAAGAAATTATCGTAAATCCCGACGCGCTTGAGTCCCAAAACTTCGGTAAAAATGCTCGCAAGTACGCTTTCGACGGGAGTCCGAGGTGCGATGTCACGATTGGGCGATCGAGATGCGATCGGATCGGACAATGCTTGCAGGGCGCGACGATCGACTTTACCATTAGCTGTGAGCGGTAGAGACTCCAATACTACAAAAACTGAGGGCAGCATATACTC
Source organism: Chamaesiphon sp. VAR_69_metabat_338 (assembly GCF_031423935.1). Lineage (NCBI taxonomy): Bacteria > Bacillati > Cyanobacteriota > Cyanophyceae > Gomontiellales > Chamaesiphonaceae > Chamaesiphon > Chamaesiphon sp. VAR_69_metabat_338. Next base: position 714 of record NZ_JANPGM010000238.1, on the reverse strand, counting down.
GGGCAGTTTTTGAGCCAGATAACTTTGCAATTGCGGTACTAACTGCCGCGCGGCTTTGGCTTGGAGGGGATTATTGGCGTAAGCTTGCCAGGGACGAATGTCAGTCGTGCGCTGCTGGGAAATAGTTCGCTCGGTGAGTGCATCTTGGCGGATAAACATCACATCATAGTTTCCTTCACTACTGGAACTCGACCAGGTAAGATCGACACTATAAGGTAAATCGATCGTATCCCAATCTGCTGGATCTATTCCCATTTCGATTTCTTGCAAGGCTTTACGGATTTGACCGACAGTTTTATAACCTGCTGGCTCTGCCAGCCATGCCACTGTTTTAACTGCTGAAATTACCCGCGCATTCGGTATATTGAGAATGTTTAATCTTTCCGGTCGATCGTCAATTAATAACTGACGTATTGCTGAAATTGTTAGATTAGCTTCCGACCAGTTTAGTGTTAGATAATTGTCTCGATCGCTAACAGGTTCGATGCTAACAGTTTCGTCGCTAATGTGAAGGATCGCATTGTAACGAAATGCAACCAACTCATTATGATGCTTGCCCCGCATTAGTTGAATTTGGACGCGATCGATCTGTGGGAAGCGTTGCTGTAGAGCCGTAAAAAAAGCTGGATCGATGACTAATTCTGTTTCTTGGAATATTTGCATCTGTACCCGTTGCTGCAACTCGAAACAGGTGAGGGATGGTTCGGCTCGATC
>NZ_JANPGM010000237.1:0-5941 GCF_031423935.1 Chamaesiphon sp. VAR_69_metabat_338 | reverse complement strand
AGTACGCACTTGAGGTAAATCTCGGCGTTTCGGTTGTTTCTGAATACCAAATCAAACGGTTAGATTTAGATTATTTTGATGGTGAATAGTTGCAGGTACTTTTGCAGTCGATCGCGATACTCATTCGATAGTTAATGCGGTGAAAATAGAACCAAAACCTGGAGCGTTATCGATCGAACCATCCGGGGTCGAAGTAGGAATGGATCAAGGGTGTGAAAAGACGCATTATCACATCCTTGATAGTTCGATCTCAATACTAGCAAGCTTTATCAGCCCAGACTTAATTCCCGATCTCCTGGCTCATTTGCGAGACGATCGCCTCAAATATTGGATGTCATCCAGTAGCGATCGAGCTAAAAATACATATTAATAACCGCGACAATAGGCGATATTTGGTCTTCAAAATACGACTCCGCCATCTTCAGTAAAACGATCTAAACCGCACCAAAGTCTTCATGAGCTTGTCCGAAAATAAATCGTCAAATACCTGGAGATAACCGCTCTTCCTAACTTGAGTAGCGAATCCTGATTTGATTCAGAGTGAGAGATTAAAATTAGTGGAAATTAAATCTCATTGGTGTACTTGCACCGATCGAAATCGCAGTAGCCACTCCCGTGTAAAATCAGCAGGTATCATCGATTCTCCACTGGAGACGCTACGCGAACGGATAAATGCAGATAAATCTAATTCATCCCCTGCTCTAATAATGCCCAAATTTTATTACCAAACGATCGCATCCGTTAGCGTAGCTTACCGGAGGTAATCGAGTATTCTTATCCTGGAGTAGAACCAGATATATAAGTCATCAATCCTCGGGTTTGGGGGGATGGAGATGGCTTAATTCCAACGGAATTTTGGAACACTCAGAATGCGATCGAATACCTAATCGCTAGGATCTAGGTGGGGGTAAGGAGGAAATGAGGTACCTATAACAGTATTTATAGGTACCTCACCCCTTCCCTACCCCCCAATTTCTACCCTTCTTCCGATCTGTCGGCTCGCCCTCGCTCCTCAGTATTCCCGAATCTATGAATAGATAGGCTGATTAGACCTGTACTAACTTTTACCCTCCCATTCTTTCAAGGCAAGGTTCAGGGGGTGTTGTGTGATTAGGATTGGTTCTTCTCGCCAACAATTAACCCAAGGCATAGTTTTACTGCGACCTCAAGTACGGATTGCAGAAATAAATATATTCACAAACCTAGTACTTATCTTTAAAATTTAAATATACACATTAAAAATATTTATAGTTATACAGGATTAATATATTGTTGTAAAACATTTATCAAAAATAAATGAGATCGACAAGAAAAGGTATCAATGGGTTGGCGATCGCTAGAGAAGATCGAAGGGAGAGTAGAGATCGATCGAGGATTGAGGGCGATGGGGGCAGAGCGGACAAACGAACTTGCTAATTTGTTGCAGAGCGTGACATTACGAGAAGATATTTCATACAATGGTGGAAATTGATACTTTTTGTGCAGATGGTCACTACCACCGATCGACAGATAGAAGCAGTTGTGGAAATCGACTGCGATGCATTGATTGGCGTCTTCACCAACTTTTTGCAATTTGATGTTGCTAACGGTGGTGCGAGTGGCGATACGATCGTCACCTACTGGACGCAGGTCAAACAGTATTTAGAGTGGTGTCGGGAGAGTAAAATCGATCCGCGTGCGGCGACGCGGGAGACGATTAAGGTCTATCGGTGGTGGTTGGCAGAGCGGGGGTATAAGCCGAAAACGATCGCCGTGAAATTGACAGCAGTGAGTCGGTTGTACGATGCGGCGGTAGAATATGGACTGATGGGGGGGAATCCAGCTTGGGGGGTCAAACCGCCGACAGAATCGATCGATCCGGCAGCGCGGATTACCTATCTGGAACAGGGCGAGGCTAGCGTACTGCTCAAATCGGTGGCGCAGCCGCTGGGAACCAGCAGCGAGTCTGGCGGTTGCTTGAAAACTTTGCGAGATAAATTATTGCTCGGCGTGATGACGCTCGAAGGGACGCGCACGGTAGAGATGCATCGGCTGAATATTGGGGATGTCGTGCGCCAGGGCGAGCGGGTAGGCGTGAAAGTTAGTAGCAAGCGGCACATGCGGGTGGTGCCCTTGACTCCCCAATTGGCGCAGCTCATGGAAGCGTATTTAACAGCGCGGCGGGGGGCTGGATTTGATGCGATGGTGGATAGTCCGCTGTTAATCAATCTCAGTAATTTCGGACGGGGGGAGCGGTTATCGCGGCGGGGGATTCGGCAGGTGGTGGATAAATATCTGCTGGCGACAAATCTCAAATATATGGAAGGGAGAACGCTGTCGGCGCATAGTTTGCGGCATACGGCGGGGACGTTGGCTCTACGGAATGGGGCGACTTTGCGACAGGTGCAGGATTTGTTGGGTCATGCCGATCCGCGCACTACGGCAATTTATGCTCATGTGGGGGACAGGTGGGAAAATAATCCAGCGTTGAAGGTGGGTATCGATCTCCTGTAATGGGATCGGCGATCTACTCCAGTCCCGCCAGAAACAGATCGGTCGCGCTCGTCACCAGTTCTTCAGATGTGGTAGCTAGAAAGCTCGAACAGGTGAGTTTAAGGCTGACAATACCGTGCAGCGATGTCCAGAATATTTCCGCCAGTCGGGTAGAATCAGCATCCGCTCTCAAACTACGATTTGCTTTGAGAGCGTCGAAGACTGCGACCAGCAATTGAAATGCTTGTATTCCTGCGCCATTTGAGCTGTCGTTGGCGTAGCCTCCGCCTTGCGGAATCGGCACTGCTGAAAGTGCCGCATCGGTAAATTTGGGATCTTCCATAAAAATTAGTCGATAGGTGGCTGAATTAGAGCTGCCAAACTGGACGTAGGCACCAGCCATCGCCCTCAATCGAGCGCGCGGATCTAAGATTGCTGCTGTCGGTTTTAGGCACTCTAGCAGCTCTCGATAGCCTTGCCGACAAAGCTGCTTGGCAATTTCATCGCGATTCTCAAAGTAGAGATAAATCGTTCCGGGCGCATATTCGATCGCGTCGGCAATTTTTCGCATCGTCAGTGCCGCAAACCCATCCCGACTCACAATTTCTTTGGCTGCGCTGAGGATTTGTTGTTGCAATTCCACCTTTTGACGCTCTTTGCGTTCCGAACTCCCCATGTATCGAACTTTGTCTTCACATTAAATACTTCTTTAGTTTAGGGGTTGACTAACTGATTTAGTTTAGATGTTGACAAACTGAACGATCGATATAAAATGAATATAGTTTAATGAACAGCATTCATAATTAAATCAATAGTCATCACGGAGGCGATGTGAGTAAAATTGCGATATTTGGAGCTACAGGAGCGATCGGTCAAAGTATTGCAGCGGCTCTGCGAGTTGTTGGGCAGCCCTATCGAGTGGTGGGACGTTCTCACAGATCGCTACAAGCCCAATTTGGCAGCGATCCGTTAGCGGAAATTGTGACGTGGCACCCTGAGGATCCAGATTCAGTAATCGCAGCAGCACGCAATATTGAGACGATCGTTTATACAGTGGGCGTGCCGTATGTAGACTTTCACCTCCATCCGCTGCTGATGCGGCAAACCCTTGCCGGCGCGATCGCCGCAGGCGTGAAACAAATGCTGTTAATTGGGACGATCTACCCTTGTGGGCGACCGCAAACCGAGCGGATTCGGGAAAATCATCCCCGTCAGCCGCATACATTTAAAGGGAAAATGCGCAAAGAACAGGAAGATATCTTGCTCGCAGCCGATGCCACCGGATCGATTCGGGGGGCAATTGTACGATTGCCAGATTTTTATGGCCCCAATGTCGAACTGAGTTTTTTGCACAGTGCCTTTCAGGCGGTAATTAATGGTAAACAGGCGCAATTAATCGGCCCGATCGATACACCGCATGAATTTATGTTCGTGCCAGATGTCGGCCCTGTGGTACTAGCAATGGTGAACGAACCGCGTACCTTCGGGCGGATTTGGCATTTTGGTGGAGCTGGTACGATAACTCAACGAGAGTTCGTCGGGCGGATCTTTGCACGGGCAGGGCAAAAGCCACGGTTGATGGTTGCCAACAAATTGATGTTGCAGGCACTAGGATTAATCGATCCCTTCATGCGCGAACTGGTCGAGATGCATTACTTATGGACGACCCCAGCGATCTTAGACGATACGGCCCTGCATCAACTTTTAGGTACCATTCACAAAACTGACTACGACCGAGGTATTGAGTTAACGCTAGATGCCAGTCGCTTGTTGGCGATCGCGACCCGTTAACGATGGGAGTTAGGATTTTGGAGACGCAGCACCGATATCGTTAGTATTCATCCCAGGGAATAACTCGCTAATAATGCCAATCTCATCGATCGCAATTACATTATTGTTCGATCGAACCGAAAGAAATTCAATACTCAAGATCCAGATTCCCGACTTCTCGTTCGCGTAGCGTCTCGTTGGCGTAGCCTCTCGCAGAGAAGAGAAGAAGTCGGGAATCTAGCGTTGCTGCTGCTAATAACTATTTGCTCTTAGCTTCTAGATTTTCCAAGCGGCTCTTTAATTCTTGATTGGTTTTTTTGACTTCTTCCAACTCCTCCCGTAATTGTTTAACTGCTCCATCCGAGCCGATTTTCTTCTGGACTTTTTGCACCCCTTCATCCGCCATCCGTTTCACCCGTCCGTCGGGACTGTGCGCGGCTAAACCTTGCAATACCCCGATCGCTTTAACGGTAGCCATCTGGCTCAGGGCATTGACTACAGCTACTTGGGTGAGGAAAAATGACTCGCGCGACAGTTCGGATAATTTCTCGACGATAACGATCGTATTGGCATCCGATTGACCGCTAGAAATCGCGCCAAGGGCACGAATTGAGGTCAACCTCAGTGGTTGAGGTACGCCCGGTTTGACGTATTCTATGACGGTGTTTAGGGCTGTTTCCGAATCGGTCATTTTGCTCAAACCACCGATCGCACCCGCACGGACGACTTCATTCCAGCCGGAGCGGGTATTGAGTACTTCGGTAAGTAGGGTAATTACTTCTTCCTGCTTGTCTTTCAAACTGGCGGTAGTCATCCCCCCCAGCGCGCGACAGGCGGCGGCTTCGACGTAGTAGCTCTCGTCCCCGGCTGAGACAATTTGTTTGACTGCGGCGTATGTTTCGGGTGTTTTAATGTTACCCAATTCATCGACGATCGCGCGCCGCACGAACGGATCTTCATCGCCGACTGCGGCGACTAAATTGGTGACAGCCAGATCGAGTTTAATTGTCGCCAGTTGTTGCGCGGCTTCGAGTCGGACAGCCCAGAATTGTTCGCTAGCAAGGCATTCCGTCAGCGCGGTGACGGCTTCGAGATTGCCTTTTTTGGCGATCGCGACTGTGGCATAGATCCGCGAAATCGGGTCGGGATCTGACTTGAGCTGCGCTTTAAGTTCGGGTAAGGGATATTCGAGGCTGACGGTTTTTAAATAGTTATTACCCACGTCGAAGCTGATAAAATCGGGTTTAGTTTCGAGGGGGAAGTAGAGGACTTGCTCTTTTTCATAGACGCGAATTTTGGTAACTTTTACATCTGTTACGCCATCTTTAACATAACCGAACCCGATCGGGATTTTCAGATCGAATAGGTCATTCGTGAGTGTATGTACGCCCTCTTTGGCTTGTGTTTGAGTGACCGTTAGTTTGGCTAGATTACTATCACCATCCCAACTATAGGCAACCTTATAATCTGGATGTCCACCGCGATAGACGTATTGATCGAAGAGAAAGGCTAGATTTTTCCCAGTGGATTTATCAATCGCACGTAATAGATCGATCGTTTCGACGGTTTTGTGAGCGTTATCGCGGACGAAGGTATGGACGAATTTATCGAATAATTCATCACCGAGTTCTGTCCGAATCATATGGTAAACACAGGCACCTTTTTCGTAGAGGTGACGATCGTATAATTCGATCGCTTC
>NZ_JANPGM010000236.1:0-5353 GCF_031423935.1 Chamaesiphon sp. VAR_69_metabat_338 | reverse complement strand
GTAAAACTTTAGTAAATGAGCGCGATCGACCAGCTCGCTGCTGTGATAATACCGACACACTTGGCTCACTTCTGTCTCCTACTCCACCCGATACCCCAGTTCCGCCAGCCGCAAACCAGATTGCCGCCATTTAGGTTGGACTTTGACAAACAATTCGAGATAAACTTTGCCAGCAATCAGTTTTTGCATTTGCTCTCTGGCATTGCTGCCAATTTGCTTGAGCATTTGCCCGCTTTTGCCGATCAAAATCCCTTTTTGCGAGTCGCGCTCGACATAGATCGTGGCAAGGACGCGGGTAATTTTGGCATCTTCTTGGACGCGATCGATCGTCACGGCGACAGAATGGGGTAATTCCTCGCGGGTGAGCAAGATAATTTGTTCGCGAATTAATTCGCCCATAATAAACCGCTCCGGCTGATCGGTGACTAATTCTGGCGGGTAATAATAAGGGCCGAGTTCGAGATTTTCGCTCAGACTAGCTTGCAATCGATCCAATCCGGTTTCCGCCGTTGCGGAAAAGTTGACAACCTGCCATTGATGCGCCTGAGCGAGTTCGAGATAGCTAGCATCGATCGCTTCTAAGTGAGAGCGGCTCAGATCGGTACGCAAATCGATTTTGTTGATCCCCAGAATAATTGGCGTTTTGACATTGATGAGCAGCTCGGCAATAAACCTGTCCCCACCGCCAGCTATCTCGATACCATCGACTACAAACAGCACCACATCGACAGCCCCGATCGCACTTTGAGCATTTTTCACCAGCACTTCACCGAGCTTATGATGCGGCTTGTGAATCCCCGGGGTATCGACGAAGATCATTTGCGCCGTAGGGGTAGTGAGAATGCCCTGCAAGCGGTTGCGAGTAGTCTGGGGGACTGGAGAGACGATCGCAATTTTTTGACCGATGAGCTGGTTCATCAGCGTCGATTTGCCAACATTGGGTCTACCAATAATGCCGACAAATCCCGATCGAAATCCTTCCGGTGCCGCCGGAATCAAGCCGACACCCGCATCCGGTGCTGCATTTGCCACGCCATCTTGTTGCGCGGCTAGATACGCTTCGACTACGGATGGCTCGTTTGGTGTTGCTGGCTGGGATCGATCGGTCATTAGGTACTCACTTAGTGATTCTCCTTCGATCTTACCGCCTGGATGTCTAGATAAACAAGTTGGTAACGCGGGGCAATCGACTCTATGGTGACTGGTAAATGTCACCGATCTTGAGGTAGCTTCCAGTAAGAAGCATCATCTTCAGAGCCGATCTCGATCGTTGTCTAATTGGTGTCGCCGATCTATCTAAGGTACGATGCTTACTTTTGGCATTCTTCTTTCCCGCTCCCCGCTCCCCGCTCCCCGCTATCTTTTCATATATTAATCCAGCAACACCATCTAATTTAACTCCACTTTCAACCGTTGATGAAAAGCGATATCTGGTTCTAGCTCCTGCCAAAATCTTTGGATGTGACAACTGACTAATTCGGCACGAACGTAATGGAAGAAGTGTCCGCCGGTGGAGAGGTGCCAAATTTTATCGATTGGCTTTAAGTAATTTGTCCATCCATAAGCAGCCGGTGCCGAAATAACTGGATCGTCTTGACTACTACAAATTAGCAATGGCATTTCCACCCCACCGGCTGGCAAGATACTCGATCGAAATAGCGAATGACTCGATGGCGATTCGACCAAATCTCGCTCTATCCGATCGACAAGATCGTTAATATAACGATCGCAATTAGCGGGGAATAGGTCGCTGGCAATCGATTGCAAAATTTGCTCGCGACGATCGGATAAAGACCACAGTCGATCGTAATAATATGAATGCCAATTAAGCCCCGGTCGCACGGCCACGCTTAATAATGTCAATGAGGCGACTTGTCGCGGATACCGGCGCGCATAGATTAATGCGATCGTGCCACCAATGCCGTGTCCGATCAAATGCACTGGATCGATCGATCCGGACAAATGTGTTTGTAATAGTTCAACTGCCCGATCGATCGAACTAGCTTCATCCAAAGTTTGACAGTATTCCCAAACCTCAACAGCGATCGAATTTGATAAATTAGCGAGCAGCGGGCGATGAAAATACTTGAGACTAGGACTGGCACTAACCCAAAGAAATTTAGGCCGATTTGTCATTATATTTGTTATTTATTCAACGGGATGAAATCCGCTGCTGCTGTTTGCAGCCTATTCGATCTAAATAGTGAAACTATTCAGTTGAGACAACTCAATTTATAATTATTTTGTTTGTAAACTTAGCGCAACTTTCGGCAATTGCCAGACCGACAAACGCACCATTTTGGTTTACTATCGAACCGTCAATCTCCATCAGTGGTGGAAGAATATTATCACAACTATCGATCGTTAATATTAGTTAGGTCGAGTTAATTTTTATGAAGATAATCTGGCGCAATCGTTTCGATGAAAGTTTGCCAAATCTCATTAGGCGTCCAAATCTTAGCTAAATCCTGTCGCGCGATTGTTTCCGCCACACCCTGACTGAGACGATAGAGGTAAACAAAGACCGATACGCGCTTGTTGGCCGCGCAGTGAACGAAGATTTTTTGCGATCGATGTGCCTCCATCGCATTAGCGAATGCCTGAAAATCTGCCAGCGTGGGATTGTCCCAAATAACGGGAATGTGCAGATACTCAAGTCCGAGATTGCTCGCGATCTCGGCTTCATTAGGTAATGCATTCGGCGAATCAGTCAGCGCGAGATTGATGACAACCTGGTAGCCAGCGGCGGCGATGGCAGGGTATGCATCGCTCTTCGGTTGTCCGGCAGTTCCCAATCGATCGGAGATCGGGAGAAAACCAGCAATCTGTTCGAGCTGGCAATCTGAGGTTGCGGCAAGCCTATCGTCCATATACTGTCGATCGAGTAAATTAAGAGTGTTTAGATCTTAGTCTGTCTTCATGGACTTTGCCGCAGCAGGACACCAGCTCGGAAACTCTAGCTCCTCACGTTGCAATTCGGCACTCAGGCGTTCTCTCTCAGCAGGCGCAGCAATCGCCAATCTATTCCGCTTGAGGTCGAGATCTAGTTTCATAGATTGACATTCTGGGTGTATCTTTTTTTCCAGATCTTCCTCTGACGGTTTGGGTTCCGACGAACAAGCATTTAGGACGATCGCTATCCCAAGTAAGCAAACAACAAGATACTTCATCTAGATAATATCGCGAGAACATTATCGATCTATTCAGCGAGCGATCTGGAAAATCGGGATAATTCTCAGCGTGGCGATCGCTGTTGCTCGATCGTCGGTTGTCTCGCAGTTGCCAATCGCTCGGAGAGCTAGAGAAAATTAGCGATCTGTTCGAGCTGGCGATCTGAGTTTTAGGCAAGCATCTCGTCGATCTACTGTCGATCGGGTGAATTAAGAATGCATCGATCTTAGTCTGCCTTCATGGACTTGGCAGCAACCGGACACCATTGGGCGAACTGTAGTTCCGCATGAGCCAGTTCGGCACTCATGTATTTTTTATCATTAGGCTCGGCAGTAGTCAGTCTGTTCCGCCTAAGCTCTATTTCTCGTTTCATCGGCTCACAGTCTGGATGCATTTTATTTTCCATATATTCCGCTGACGCCATCGGTGCAGAGCAAGCATTTAGAGCGATAGCAGTCCCAATTAAGCAAAAAACAAGATACTTCATCAGACATATTCCGAGAACACTATCGATCTATTCGGCGATCGATCTTGCAAATCGGGATGATTCTCAGCGCAACCCTTGTAGCATTCTTCGCAAATGGCAATCGATCGTGATGGTTTTGTCTGGCTAGACTTAAAATATCCCGCACCGATCTCGAGAATTCCTAGCTAATATGGGTAACATGAGAGAGGAGTACTTACTCGCCGATATCGCGCCCACCCCGAATTATATGCGAAGCGACTTAGATACGACAGCAACCATCGATCCAAGCATCGACGAACGCCTAGCCAAATTTGCTCGATCGAGCCAAACTGGCGTCTGGAATCATCTAGATAAAAGCCAACTGATCGAAGATATCCGCGAACGGCTGACGAATCCTTTTAAAATTGAGCAAGGCGAACAGCCATTTTGCGGCCCCGCAGCGGTAGTATTTGAGCTAATTCGCAAACAACCCGATCGCTACATCGATATCTGTCAAAATCTCTACGAGCATGGCAGTTTTGATGGCTACACCAAAAAAATCGTCGCATCAGGTAGATTGTGCCGCAGCTATGGCAATCTCAGGATGCCGCAAGTTGATTGGATGCTACTGGCGACACTTCGCGATTGTGCTAACAAAATCGTCCCCGTTCATCCCAAAGCACCGCGATTGATTCGCGAACTCAGTGGTATTACCAAACCGTGGGAAATCAATGGTTGGGTGAAAGAATTACTTGGTTACTCTCAAACCAAATCTCACCCGACAATATTATCTGGTGAATTTCGCGCTTTGCAAGAAGCGCAACACACGATCGAATCTGGTGGCGTAGCGTTTGGATTGATCAATTCCGAAGGCTTGCTGGGCAATAATTCTTTTCTCATGTCCCGATTTCGTCGTGTTTTTCCCAATCATTGGGTGGCGATCCTGGGTAATATCTCGATCGAACCACCGACGAAGATAACTAAAAATAAGCAAAGTCGCGTCCAGTTTGATATCTATGCCTGGGGTCGGAAAATTCACGTTAATACCGATACTGCGACGATTAAAGATTTTTTTTGGGGTGTTGCTGTGGGTAAATCAGTCAGCGAGGTTATATAGATCGATCCATTTTTTCCTGTTTTAATAGATACACGATCGACTGACAATAAGGCTGATACATACCGTCGCTATTGATATGGCTGTAATAATGAATCAACTTATCAATTTCATCATCAGAAAGTGGTAGCTGTAAATCTGGATCGCCGTAAATACTATCGATCGTGCTTGCTCTCACAGCTTGTAATTTAGGAATATTTAGGCGCAGTTTATCGATCGTTTTCTCCCCTCGTTCGGCTTTTTCGGTCACTCGACTAGGTAAAATTTCACCAATAGCCGTATATTCAAAGAAATCCTCACAATCCGCTATCAGTGGCGATACTAATAATTCAACATCGAACCAATCACCTTTACCCATCCCGCAATGTCTAGGTTCCTTTGGTTGAATTTTTTGTTGACAGGAAGCCAGTAGATTGAAATAATCTAATTCTAAATGTGGATAGTCTGTCTGTGGCTGAAAATGCTCGATATGACTGTCAGATGTTACGATCCTTTCGCCACAATAGCAGCAAATATGTCCTTGTTCGACAATTAGGTGGTAATGAAACTGTTGTTTATCTTTACCACGCAGCAGCTCGTAAGTTGGTTGCCAATCATCATTAGCCTGTGCTTTGAAATTCGCC
>NZ_JANPGM010000235.1:0-1606 GCF_031423935.1 Chamaesiphon sp. VAR_69_metabat_338 | reverse complement strand
CGCCCACCGCTTGAATGGGGAATACTTTCTCTGCTGTCGCGCCAGCTTGCCATGCGGTAATAATTTCGGTCGGTGTTAAGGCTCCAGGCACGATCGGGATTTTGGCAGTAATTGCGGTGTGAATTAGCTCTAGATTGACATGGGGCGTAAAGATGTATTCGGCACCACAGGCGATCGCGTTGTGGAGATCGGCGAGATTCAATATCGTCCCCGTACCGATCGAGCATTGTGGTAATTCCGATCGCAGTGTCTCGATTAGCTCCCACGGGCGATGGCTATTGGCAGTAATTTCAATTAGTTTAATCCCGCCAGCGGCGACTGCGTGAGCCATCTGACGACCGATGTGCAGTTGGGTCGATCGAATGACGGCAATTATCCGCTCTTGGGCGACGAGTTTGAGCCAGTTGTCGCTGTAGCGATCTTGAGGATTGGGGTTGAGGTGGTGTTTTTTTAACACAGCGACAAACGTTCTGGAGGTTTCCTCCAGGTTAAGTGCGTCAAGACAGAGGGGCACTGAGGTTTCACGGAGGGACACGGAGGAATACTTAGCGATCGACTGATTTGACGTCAGTACTATAATCTTGTACTGCTTGCGCGATCGTCGATCGTAAGTTGACATAAGCCTTTGCAAAGGGTGGTTGACGTGCTGTTAGTCCTAAGAGGTCGGCGGTAACTAAGATTTGGCCATCACAATCGACACCAGCCCCGATGCCGATAGTGGGAATTGAGAGCTTTTGGGAGATCGCTTGGGCGAGATCTGCGGGGATATGTTCGAGGACGATCGAGAATGCGCCTGCGGCTTCTAGGGCGATTGCTGAGGCGATGATTCGCTCGCGATCTGCTTCGTCCCGACCTTGTTGGCGATAGCCTAATTGATGGACTGATTGGGGCGTTAAACCGATATGTCCCATTACGGGAATGCCAATTTCGACCAGTCTAGCGATCGTGGCGACCATCGCTGGATGCCCACCTTCGAGTTTGACTGCCTGTGCGCCTGTTTCCTTGAGGATTCTACCTGCTGAAGCAATTGCCACCTCAGGACTAGTTTGATAGCTCAGAAACGGCAAATCGACGACAAGCAGCGCATTTTTGACACCGCGTTTGACTGCCTTAGCATGGTGGACGATCTCATCGAGCGTCAGCGGCAGGGTATTTTCATATCCCAGTGTCACCATCGCCAACGAGTCGCCAACCAAAATGAGGTCTACCCCAGCTTCATCTAAAATTTGAGCGATCGCAAAATCCCATGCCGTCAACGCGACAATCTTTTTTCCATTCGGTTTGAATTGTAAGAGCTGGCGAACTGTCGGCATGAGATGGAATAGGGGATAGGGGATAGGGAATAGGGGGGATTTGGGGGTTGGGGTTTGGAGACAATAAGAGATTAAAAAGGACGTAAGCGTCCCAAACCCTATCCTCTATCCCCTATCCCCTATCCCCTATCCCCTAAGATTTGACTGAGAGCTGTGCTAGAAGTAAACTCTAGTGTAGAGCCTAGACTAAAATAGTATCCCTAAATTTTATTATGAGCGATCTACCAGTTGAGCCATCTGAAGCCAAGAGTGCGAAGACCCGCCAGATGTTGGGGATGAAAGGTGCTTCCACG
>NZ_JANPGM010000234.1:0-3093 GCF_031423935.1 Chamaesiphon sp. VAR_69_metabat_338 | reverse complement strand
AAAAGATAAGAGTTATGAGAAACATCGTTCTGGTGAATTTTCCTATGCAGAATTTCGTAAGTTATAATCTTTTTTTGACGCATAATTATAATCGATGCATAAGATCCTCCTTATTGTCTGACTGCTGACATGTTCTTTTCTAGTAAACTCAATAGTTTTAAGCCAAGATCGAAATATGGTTTCACTTCCTTAGGCTGTAGGTATTGGCTAGTAGTAAAAGTTTTGTCACCCATTGTCAAACTACTATTAGTATACTTAGGCGGAAACGGATAGACCAGCAAATATGGTCCGATCGCTTCGGTACATATCTTGTTAGTTTCGTAGAACTTAATCAAATTTGGTTGAAACAAATTGCGGACATCATCAACTTGGTTTGACAATAGTCGATAGCCTTTAGAAAAAGCTGGGAAGCGATCGAAATTAATATCTTCATAGCCAGCAAAATTCGCTAACTTATCCCACAGGTGTTCGGGGCGTAGGCTGAATCCAGGTACGTCGATCGATTCATCGTAAAAGACTAACACTGTCTGACAAAAAGTGTCGTTCTCTTCATTACTTGAGATCGACACTGAATTTTCATCAACACTAAATTCAGTACTTCTGCGCTTACAGATGGTATAGCGGTAATCGAAGATTGCTACCGAAATGAGTTGACCATTGCTTTTGACTTGCCCTCGGATCAGATTGCTGACCCGGCAACGCTCGCCATACATGAAAAACTCCAGATTAGATAGCATCGGGGCAATGCTGTCATCCCCTTTCGGGTAAAAGTCCATCTTGAGCTGTCTGGCCACCAATTCTAGATCCTGGCGACGCTTCTTTGTGACATAGATACAGCCATAGACGATCGCCGCTACGATTGCTATGAAAAATAAGAGAAATAGAAATCCTTGCATCCAGTTCAACCTCTAGCACAGCGTGATGATGCTATTAGTATTCCCAAGCTTGCAAAACTTTAACCTGAATGCGATAGTTGCGACGATTCCGCGCGGCGGACGCTCCACGAACGAACCAAATTGGATGTTAGGTATCAACCCAAATGACTCACACCAGATTCAACCTTGGCTCGTCGCCAATCCTCTTCCAACCCAAATCGCTCTACCCACTCTCGCAGATAGCCAAAATCCAACTTCTCCCGTTGTACTTTGAGAATCCCTAAAATATCCCGCCATTGTTTATCTGACTGACTGTTGCGCCGCCAGACTAACTTACTAATAATTACATCTTCTGGAGAAGCAATCGCAACTTCTCCACTTCCAGGCAAAGTATACAATTGAGATCGATCGAACTTAATCAGGTCGTATTCTTCCCGCCCCGAAATCATCAAATCGACATTTTCAATTGTTTCTAAATGGGTGATATTCAGACACTGAAAACTACCTGTCATCACATTTGCCAAACCAGCCACATAAAACCCTTGTGCTTCAAAATCGGCTGCGAGAGTGGGTAAATCTGCTAAATCTATCGATATAACCACATCTAGATCGATCGTGGCTCTCGGCTCACCATGTGCGATCGCGGCTACTCCGCCAGTAATATAGTAGGGAATATTCGCAGCATTTAAGATTTGGGTTAATAAAGAAGCGATCGCAGTAGGATCTTGACTCCAACTCATCAGATTTGGGGGAATATAATCGACAGGACATTTCTCTTGTAACCATGCATTCGCAATCTTCTGAGAGAAAGCTATATCCGTCAGCTCGGGAAAGCTTTGGCGCAAACATTCGATCGATAATTTTCTGGCACTTTGTTTATATTTAGCACCTAAAATTAGCCGTTCGACTGTGGTTCGCTGGCGATATAGATGAAAACGAACCAGATCGGCATTAATATTAGTATCGATCGATTGAGGACAATATCCAAGTGGGGCAGCATCGATAGGTAACTGAGTTCGTGATAACATGCAATCTTAAAATATCCAAATTAGTTTCAGGATCTTGCAAGAACTTAACCCGAATTGATACAGGTCAATTATAACTTGTTGCTTGTGAGAGCCGGCCAATTTTACAATCAAAATTGAATGACATCTGCATTTTCCCGTTTTCCAGATCGATTGCAATCCGCCATCACCTCCCGCTTGGGTTGGACATCCTTGCGCCCAGTGCAAGAACTGGCGAGTCATGCGATCCTCGATGGCTATAATACGATCGTTCTCGCGCCGACGGCTGGTGGTAAGACGGAGGCGAGTATGTTTCCCTTGCTGGCGCAGATGGTAGAGAAGGAACCGCAGGGAGTGGGGATTCTGTATATTGCACCGATTAAGGCGTTGTTGAATAACCAATCAGAGCGATTGGGGATGTATACAGAGATGCTCGGTTTGAGTCGGTTTCTGTGGCATGGGGATATTAAAGCCGCCCAGAAGAAAGCCTTTCGCAAACAGCCTGCGACGCTGTTGATGACGACTCCAGAATCGTTGGAAGTGATGTTAATGTCGGCGAGTGTCCCGCATACAGAGATATTTGCAGATTTGCGGGCGATCGTTATCGATGAGGTTCACGCGCTGGCTGGGAGCGATCGCGGGGCACATCTGATGTCCGTTCTGGAGCGGTTAATTCGAGTAAGTGCCAATGATGTCCAAAGAGTCGGTTTGAGTGCCACGGTGGGCAATCCTGACACGATTCTGGACTGGTTACAGGGTACTTCCAAACGCCCGCGCAAGAAGATCGATCCGCCGAAGGAGCATAGTAAGAAAGAGATTCGGATCTTGATGCAGGATTCTAAGACGGATATTGCCAATCGATCGAGTATGTTGGCGCAGGGCAAAAAGAGTCTGTTATTCTGCCAAAGTCGCGCTCTGGCTGAGGAAATATCTGGAGCGATGCAAAATCGCGGCATCGATGTATTTATCCATCACAGTTCGGTGGCGTTGGAGGAGCGGACGCTGGCGGAGGAGCGGTTTGCCAATGGGCATAATAATTGTATCGTCTGTACATCTACGTTGGAATTGGGGATCGATGTCGGCGATTTGGATGCGGTACTCCAGGCAAATGCACCGGATACGGTTTCGGCATTCTTGCAACGCTTGGGGCGCACGGGTAGACGGGGTGGTGGGGCGAATACGACGTTTTTAATCGATAATGCGGCGGCATTATT
>NZ_JANPGM010000233.1:0-7697 GCF_031423935.1 Chamaesiphon sp. VAR_69_metabat_338 | reverse complement strand
GGTACTGGGGTGTGGGCTTTAGTTCGGAACGATCGTTTTCTACTGATGATGCGCGGCAAGTGGCACACTGACAGCAGTTGGAAATAAATTGACTGCTACTGAGTAGAGTAGAAGGAGACTACCCAGAATTCCAGCATTGTTAGGTAAACTCCCATAGTGACGATCGAGGGTGTTTACAAACATCTGTTAGACAGCAGCCAGCTCGCGAACGGGTTGCAGAGCTACAAACGCCTGTGTTTCGGCATCAACGCGTGCGAACATATCTTGCAACAAGTTCATGAATTGCTCGAAACCTTCCAATGCCCACTGCATGATTTGCTCTTTGGATTCGGGACGATAATCTGCCACCAGGTTCAAAGCATCAGCAACAAACTCAAAGTGAGAAGCTTCTACACCACCAGCACCTTTATAGCTAGCATGAATCAAGATGTAACACCAGGGATGGTAACGGTGTCCGCTGATTTGCGCTGTAGGAGCTTTGCGTAAGTAGGCGTCGAAACCCACATTTTTATTGTCATAACGTACGACTTTATCGGTTAATGCAGACTCGATATCGCCAAATAACTCGGATGCGGCATGAAATCCCATACTCCGAATCAGAGATTCGGCATCGCCAGGAACGCCAGCATAGCCTTCCATGACGCCATTACAAATATCAGTCAGCCACGCCGGTACTGGCGCAAATTGATTCCGCTCGGCTGTCGAGAGTCCAGCATAATCACCCATTGTCCGTACTAACAGTTGAGCTAGTGCCCTATGCGTTGCGCCATCATTGACACCTTCATCGGCAGCCGCAATCATCACCTTGGCTGCTAGATCGTGTCCCCGATCTGCTTCTTCAATAACTTCAACATTCGGATCGGTGAAGAGATAACGCGACATGGCGATCGAACTTGCCAACCGTGCAATTACTGCCGATGTATAAGCATTGAAATGAGTATAACGTTGGAAAAACATGTACAACCCAGTCGGGTTTTGAATAGCCCGATTGAAGTACTGCTCGATTTTATCTCCAGCTTCAGCAACAGCAAAACATTCTCTAAAGAAATCTCCAGAAAATGGTTTAACACCATTTTGGACAGCTACATTAGCTTTAACGATCGCTTGAGCTAAATTTGCACTTTGAGCAGTCACAGATGTAGTCGTTGCAGTTTGGAAGTTTTGCATGGAATTAATAACTCCTAAAAGTATGGAGAGTATGGTTTGCTGATTTGGAAGCCAATGATATTTTTTTGCTACGGTAGATTGAGATCTATTTTGCTAAAATATGTTGTTCTTTGCTGAAAACAGACATAAAAAACACCCCCACAATCGACATACTGTGATGCGAGTAATGTTGTTTATTTTGAGGATTTTCTATGCTTTGCGATCGAAGCTTTGTATCTAGCTTCGCTCGCGACTGTCTTTCTCTACCGATCCTCGATGTCTATCTCAACTCGATTGCAACTACTACCAGTAAAACTTGTCTGTTTGCTGAGGAGCACACATCGAGATCGGCGAGTTAGCTTTTGATTTAGAGAATTATCTTAAATCATGAAAATTAGCAGTTAATCAAACTACAATCAATGTTTGTAGTTACACAAAATATGCAAATAGTCGGTTTTTTTTCTTACCTTTTGTATCGGTTTACACCCATTCTATGAGCGGCAGATTCGGATGGTCAACAGTACGGATCACAAGATCGGCCAAATAGCGTATCCTAGTATACCGTTTAGATCGACAAATAAGTATGCATCATTAGGCTAACAGGTAACACTAATCACAGATCGAGTAATCCTTACTTTATGTAACAAGGAGTAATATGATACCAAGTGACAATTGCAAAGTTGTTGGACTAATAGTTATTGCTGAGAGGAAATATGATTCGGATCGCGGTAGCTGTTTATACCGTTACCTCGCGATCGAATAAAGCTTACAAGATCTGAGCCGATAAGCCTTTCAATACCGAATACCTTTAAATGCGAGGATAGTGAGTGTGTGGAGTCCTGTCGCGATCGATTTAGAGCTAATAATTTTGCAGAGTCGCGCGGTTGATGCTGGTATTTCGATCGAAAACAAGGTATAAGTTAAAATCTCGCTCTACTCGCTAACGACCTAAGTGACAGATTCAATTTCGGCGATCGACAACCGCTTGGCACCATTCCACCAATTTGGGGTGAATCTGGGGCTGGAGCGCATTCAAACCTTACTTACCGCACTAGGTTCCCCCCACCTATCGGTGCCAATGATTCACGTTGCGGGGACAAATGGCAAAGGTTCTGTCTGTGCTTATTTAGCTAGTATTCTGCGCAAAGCAGGTTACAAAGTCGGTCGGTATACATCGCCCCATTTAGTGGACTGGAACGAGCGCATTTGTATTAACAACGATCCGATTAGTACGCAGAATGCTCTGAGTGTCCTCGATCGAGTTATTGCCGCCATCGATCCTGCGACTCACACCCCAACTCAGTTTGAAATTGTGACTGCGGCGATGTGGCTCTACTTTGCCGAAGCGCAAGTCGATATCGCCGTCATCGAAGTCGGCTTGGGTGGGCGACTAGATGCGACGAATGTCTGCGATCGACCCTTAGCGACAGTAATTACCTCAATCTCTTACGAACACTGGCAACAACTCGGCGATACGATCGCCAAAATTGCTGGCGAAAAAGCTGGTATCCTCAAACCAGGTTGTCCGGCCATTATTGGTACATTACCGCCAGAAGCAATGAGTGTTATTGCCACAAGAGTTGACACTCTAAATTGCCCAGTAACCTGGGTGAAGCCAGCCGTGCTATTACAACTACCGCCGCACGAACCTAAAGCCTTGCCAGGGTCGGATTTTCTGCCTTGGGTGGAGTCTGCTGGCGTTAGTTATCCGCTAGCTTTATTAGGTGAGATCCAGTTAACTAATTCAGCGATCGCGATCGCGACTATTCGAGTATTGTGCCAAATGGGATGGCAGATTAGCGACACCGCGATTGGAGCGGGAATGGCCGATACTCGCTGGCTGGGTCGGATTCAGTGGACGAGTTGGCAAGGCCAAAAGTTGTTAATTGATGGCGCGCATAATACTGCTGCGGCGATCGCCTTGCGGCAATATGTCGATACACTAGCGATGCCGATTAGTTGGACGATCGGGATGCTAGCTACCAAAGCACACCGAGAAATCTTCCAAGCCTTGCTCCGTCCTGGCGATCGCTTAGATCTAGTCCCCGTGCCAGACCACAGCTCGGCAGATCTAGATTTGCTAGCCGATCTAGCCCGATCTGTTTGTCCGCAGATGGCATCGATCGAGACTCATTCAGATCTCCAGGCTGGATTGGCCGCAGCTACAAGCACGATTCAAACTCATCGATCGGTACTCTGTGGCTCTCTTTACTTACTGGGTTACTTCCTGAAACTGAAACAATCTGAAAATTTGTAGCAATCTGCCAAAGTCCTAATGGGTAGTGAGTACTCACTACCCGCTACCCTCTAAACTTACAAAGTTTCTAGATAACTGAGCAGATCGGCCATCTCCTGCGGGTTGGGCTGAAATTGCGGCATTGGGGGCGTGTTGCCACTAGTGACTTGCTCGATGAGGCTATGGGGCGATTTGCGTTTAGAGATTTCGCGCAGACTAGGGCCGACACGACCGCCAGCATCGAGGCCGTGACAACCGCTACAATTAATCTGAAAGATCGCATGTCCCAGCATGGGGTCGCCAGTTTTGGCCAAGACGCTAGTTGTGTAGGGATTGGATTCGCGCAATGATTGCCAACCGACGATCGCGAGTATACAAATTGACAAAGCCAGCACAATCGACCCAATCTGTTGCCATGATGTTTGCCTGTGTTTTGGGAGTCGGATATCCAAGACGTGCCTGCTGTGTAAATAAATTTAAATTAGTGATTTTAAAGGGCAGACTTGACATCAAAGTCCATCTGCGTACCTAATAGTGTATCTACAAATTTAAGGTTTAAGATACATTTCTTAAATATCTTAAGCTTTTTCTCGCATTGTAAAGTTTTTCACGGGTACCAGGGCAAACACGAATGCCGATCTCCAGCTAGTGCAGATGTATTAATTGAGTCGCACCGATAATTGACTTGCATCGATCGCCCCAAACCCGATACGCTAGAGAGACTTATTTTAATTAATTACGGAGTTCAAACGTTGTGGTAGAACCTTTACTATCTGGGATCGTCCTCGGCCTAGTTTTCATTACGCTCAGTGGCTTGTTTGTGGCGGCTTACCTTCAGTACAAGCGCGGCAACCAGATCGGGTTGTAGGCTTTGGGCTTTAGGCTTTAGGCTTTGGGTTTTAGAGGATGTTTGGAAAATCCAATTGCTACGTTTGCAGTGGGCAGATCCCCCTGCTTGGTGCAACACATGCGGAGGGAACCTCCGCGTGGTTGCATCCGCTAAATCCCCCTTAAAAAGCGGATGCGCGTACTGTTCGGGTTCCCCGACAGTGTAGCGCACCAAGCGGGGGACTTTAATTCTGGTTTCCCCCTTTTTAAGGGGGGCTAGGGGAGATCCTCCAGGGTTGACGAGTTATAATCCATACTTTCCTAACATCCTCTTAGGCCGCAAGCGTCCTGTTAATTTACCAGCACCTAATACCTAATACCTAACTCCTTTCTTCTTCAAGCTGATAAAAAGACAGTGCGGTATTGCCGTATTGCTTGTAGCGGCAGAGTTGGAGGGTGGGTAGAGCGGTGGGTAAGTTGCTAATTTCGAGATTGGGACTGTGCTCTACTGCCAGCTCACCGCCAACTGCCAGTAATTGATATCGATCGATCGCGGCTAAGACGGGCTGATATAAATCGCCAGCATAGGGTGGATCGAAATAAATCCGATCGAATTTTTGACCCTGGAGATTGTCCAAGCCGTTAACAACATCTGCGCGCAAGAGTTGAAATTTTTGGTGGTCAGTGCTAACTTTCGCCCAATTTTGTTCGATTAAATCGCAAGCGGCGGTCGATCGTTCGATGCCTACAACTAGTTTAGCCGCGCGACACAAAGCTTCCGCACCCATGGCACCGCTACCACTACATAGATCCAACCAGCGGCAACCGACGATCGAGCCTTGCCAAATATTGAATAAAGCTTGCCGGACGCGTGCGGGTGTCGGTCGAGTTGCCAGTCCTGGCAAGGTTTTTAACTCGCGATTGCCATGGATTCTAATACTCATGATTTGGAATTATGGACGAGCGATCGTCAGCCACTACAACATTACTTGTTTAAAAGTGCTACGCGGATCGAAGGTGCGAGCGGCACGAATTTTTTCATAGAGTTCGCGTTCGGCAGGCGAGATCGTTTTGGGTGTAGCGATGATAATTTTCGCTAGCTGGTCGCCGCGTTCGCCGCGTGGATTAGCCCAGCCTTTGCCACGTAGTCGCAGGGATTGACCCGATCTCACGCCAGCAGGGACGTTAACTGTCACCATGCCATCGGGGGTGGGAATTTCGATTTGGGCACCTAAGACGGCCTCGTCAGGCGTTACGGGGACTTCACAGGTGAGCTGTTCGCCATCGAGTTTGAAGAATGGATGGGGTTGCAATTCGACGGTGAGGTATAAGTCGCCGCGTTGCTTGTTATAGGTGTTGACATTACCTTTGCCACGGACTCTGATGCGGCTGCCAGCTTTGGCACCACCAGGAATGCGCACTTTGATTGTCTCTGTGCCGAGGTTGAAACTTTTTTGGACGCCTTTGTAGGCTTCGGTGAGGGAGAGGACGATCGTGGCTTCGCGATCGCCGCCGAGATTATTTGCGCTGCTGCTGCTAGGATTGGTGGCGAAGCCGTCAGGAGCCGCTGCTCTAGTCCCAGCCGGATTGGGATTGCTCGAATTATTAAACCGACCTAATAGTTCGTTAACAAAATCATCGAAGTTGTTATATTGACCGAAATCAACCGTGTTAAAATCAGCGGTACGATTAGAGCCAGGAGCCGCACCAGGTGTCGATCGCGGATTATTGGTGCGCGGTTGTTCGGATTGTTTCCAGTACTGACCGAATCTGTCATACTGAGTGCGTTTATCGACGTCCGAGAGCACTTCGTTGGCTTCGGTAATTTCTTTAAATTTGGCTTCAGCAGTTTTATCGCCCGGATTGAGATCGGGATGATATTTCCGCGCTAATCGCCGATAAGCTTTTTTGATATCGTCTGCGCTGGCGTTCTTGTTTACCCCTAAGAGCGCGTAGTAGTCTCGAAAATTTGTCGCTGCCATATTTTGACTTAGTGGCTAGTTGCTAGTGGATAGCGATTTGCACTCGTCGGGTTCCCCGACGGTTAAGCAAATCAAGAGGGCGATTTGCGTAACTCTTAACGGAGCGGCTTCACCAACGGTGGAAACCCCGACGGTTTAGCGACCC
Organism: Chamaesiphon sp. VAR_69_metabat_338; assembly: GCF_031423935.1. Taxonomy (NCBI): domain Bacteria; kingdom Bacillati; phylum Cyanobacteriota; class Cyanophyceae; order Gomontiellales; family Chamaesiphonaceae; genus Chamaesiphon; species Chamaesiphon sp. VAR_69_metabat_338. The sequence goes on along the minus strand of NZ_JANPGM010000233.1, from coordinate 1,360 downwards.
AACACACGCGGAGGTTTCCTCCGCATGTGTTTGGGTCAAGAAGCAAATCAATACATTGGCGGGAAATCAGTTGTAGATGTTATTTCATTATGCCCTTGTTCCCTACAAAATTTAGCGATCGCTACCTACGCAAACCAGAGCTAGAGACAGGAGGAAAAAGAATAGATGAGCTACTGCTGCCGAATAAGTACGCGATCGCGTACTTATTCTTATTATGCGAAATAATTAATGTCACATTCTTGGTAATATCGATCGAATTGCATCGGTGTCGATAACAGCACTAGCGATCTGCCACAAAGTCGCCATCGCCGAGAGCGGTTACGATCGCTGATGATGCAAAATTAACGCGACATCTTTGGCAAAATAGGTCAAGATTAAATCGGCTCCAGCTCGCTTGATACTTAGCAAAGTTTCCATGACGATCTTCTTTTCATCGATCCAACCGAGTTGGGCGGCAGCTTTGATCAGTGAATATTCCCCACTGACATTATAAGCCGCAACGGGAACGTTACAGTTGGCCTTGACTTGATGGATGATATCGAGATACGCCAATGCTGGTTTGACCATGACAATATCGGCACCTTCGGCGATATCGAGTGCGACTTCCGCTAAGGCTTCGCGGGAGTTGGCGGGATCCATCTGGTAAGTTTTCTTATCGCCGAATTTGGGGGCAGAGTCGAGGGCATCGCGGAAGGGGCCATAATAGGCCGAAGCATATTTGGCGGAGTAAGCAAGAATCCCGACATCGGTAAAGCCCTGAGCGTCTAAGCCGCGTCGAATCGCGCCGATGCGTCCGTCCATCATATCGGAAGGTGCGACCATGTCGCAGCCAGCTTGCGCTTGGGACACGGCCATTTTAACCAGGATGGCGACAGTTTCGTCATTGAGGATGACGCCGTTTTCATCGATGACGCCATCGTGTCCGTGAGTAGTAAAAGGATCGAGGGCGACATCGGTAATGACGATCGTCTCTGGAGTTTGGGCTTTAATCGCGCTGACAGTGAGCTGCGCTAAGCCTTTAGGGTTGTAGCTTTCAGTCCCGTCCTCATCTTTTTTGGATTCGGAGACAACGGGAAATAGGGCGATCGATTTAACCCCTAATGTGTAGAGTTCGGCTACTTCTTTGAGCAGCAAATCGAGGGTATAACGGTAACAACCGGGCATGGAGGCAATTTCTACGCGCTGATTTTCCCCTTCCATGACAAACATTGGATAAATTAGATCGTCAACAGTAAGCTGTGTTTCGCTCACTAAGCTGCGAATGCTGGGATTGCGGCGCAGGCGGCGGGGACGTCTGGTCAGTGAGAGCGGATCGGCGTCAGGATGGGAGGGGGACATAAGATGTTGAGTAGATCGCAGT
>NZ_JANPGM010000232.1:0-7225 GCF_031423935.1 Chamaesiphon sp. VAR_69_metabat_338 | reverse complement strand
ATGGTGTCGCCTACGCCGCCGTAAGTACGATTACCCGCGCCCAGGACGCGAATACACATAATTTTCCGAGCACCGCTATTATCCGCAACGGTTAAGTAACTTTCTTGTTGAATCATAATTTTAGGGGATAGGGGATAGGGGGTAGGGGGTAGGAGATAGGGGGTAGGGGATAGGAGATAGGGGGTAGGGGGTAGGGGGTGTTTTTTTATGAGTTTTGCAACTTGGGACGCTTGCGTCCCTTTATTCTCTATTCCCTATTCCCTATTCCCTATCCCCTATTCCCTAATCACTAAATCTCGCCGTCATACAATACGGACAATCCAGCCATTCGGGCTTGAGTTCGGCAGAGCAGGTGAGGCAGACGAGAGTGGTTTTGCGTTTGGCTTTGAGTTCGGCTTCTAAGCCGGAATCGGTAAAGGTAACGCGTTCGACTTCATCGAGCGTGGTGTGACCTTCTTGCACCATTTGGAGACTATACGCTAGCAGCGTTTTCATCCCTTGTTGGACGGCGGTTTCCTTGATCAAGACCGAAGGAGCGCGTTGGTTGATTAGTGCGGCAATTTCATCGGTGATTTGCATCACTTCATAAACACCCGTTCGACCGCGATAACCAATCCCGTTGCAGTTGTTGCAGAGTTCGCCACAAGCTTTGGCAGACTCGATCTCACCATTATTTAGCTCTTTGGCTTTATAGAAGGTGACGACAGTATCTTTAGAAGCAGACAGTCCAAAGCGACTGAGTTCTTCGCGAGTAGGATTGTAGGGAATGCGGCAATCTTTGCAGACGCGGCGGAGGAGTCGTTGAGCGACGACACCAATGAGGGCGGCTGAAACCATGAATGGTTCTACACCCATCTCATCGAGCCGGGTAATCGACCCAGCCGCATCATTCGTGTGTAAGGTGGTCATGACCATGTGACCAGTTAAGGCGGCTTCCATCGAGGTTTTGGCTGTCTCTTGGTCGCGGGTTTCTCCCACCAGAATGATGTCGGGATCTTGGCGCATGAAGGCGCGGAGGATCGAGGCGAAGTTCATCCCTTTTTCGCGGATGACTTGAACTTGGTTGATCCCTGGTAGGGCATACTCGATCGGGTCTTCTGCCGTACTAATATTGACACCAGGGTCGTTTTGTTCGGCTAAGAGCGAATAGAGAGTGGTAGATTTACCCGAACCAGTCGGCCCCGTTACCAGGATCAGTCCAAACGGGCGGCTACCCATTTCCCGCACGATTTCTAGAGTTGGTAAATCGCTAATCAACTTATCCAAACCGAGCTGAGTCGAAGCGTTGTCCAAAATCCGCATACACACCTTTTCGCCATAGCGTCCAGGCAGAGTACTGACCCGAAAATCCACTTTCCGACCTTCAAACGATCGCCTAATCCGACCATCTTGGGGCAATCGCCGCTCGGCAATATCGAGTTCGGCGATGATTTTGAACCGGGAAATGACGGCAGGAATGATGTGCTTGGGCAGAATCGGAAAAGTTTGACGCAGGACGCCATCTTTCCGGAATCTTACGCGTAAACCCTCTTCTTGGGGTTCGATGTGAATATCCGAAACTTTTTCGAGCAAGCCCTTGGCCAGAATTTGGTTGACCAATTTGACCACTGGAGCCGCTTCGGCACCTTGAACGTCAATTTCGTCATTGAGTTCATCTTCGGCACCCCCCAGTTCTGGGACGTCGAAATTTTCCATTTCGACACTGAGATTTTTCTGGGAATTATCGGCAGCATCCTGTTGAATCCGCTCGTCTAAATAGCCATCCAGGAGTTTTTGATAATCTTCAGGAGCGATGACTTCACTGCGCCAAGCGATGCCGTGGGGACGGAGAATTTTATCGAGATCGTTCTTGGCTTGGAGATCGTCTGGCTTGATCATCGCCACGGTCAAGATGGGCGGATCGCCCTCCATTCTACCGATCGGTAATAATTTTAGTTGCCGACAACTGTCAGCAGAGATAAAAGTATTAATTAACTCGCGAACTTGGATCTTGTCAATTTTGGCAGAAGCGATATCGACCGCATTCAAACCATAGACAATTTTTAGCTCGAATAACTGTTGTTTTTTATATTGATGTTGCAACTCCGCAGGCAAAGATTTGCCAGTCAAGGACTCCAAAACTTCCGTCAGCGGATGGTTTTTGGCGCGGCTGTCAACCAAGGCTTGTTTGAGCTGTTCGGCGTTGACATAACCCGATTGAATCAGCTTGTTGCCGAATGGCGAAAAGTCATTGCGGACGATGAGTGCCCGTTTGGGCGATGAAGATTGAGTCATAGCTGCTGTAGATATCTCCTTAGCTTTACAGTATGCCCATTTAGCAACCGGATCTATCGCCGAGTGCGAAATCTGTTAGCGTAAGTAAAGACATCCCCAAGATCGCCGCATAAATCGATCGAACTCGATCGAAATCCGGCTGGATATCCTCAATCGAGCCAATGGTATTTTCTGCCAACAGATTGGGCATGATAAATTGAGACTATTCAAATTGCGTTTGCCACCTTCTCGATCGACTGTACTGACGATCGCCTCGTCAGGTTGGCAACCCGAACTTGCTACCGTCTCAACCCAGCCGATCGGTTTAAGGCACTCGCTACTAAAGCTGCTGGCAAATCCTTACGAATTTGCTAAAAGCTGACGATCGACCCAAATCAGATTTATACTCAAAAGGCAGATTCACTGAATTAGCCTTTCTAGAAGATATGTATTTGATCTAAGTATGTAGATTCGGAATTAATCATTGGCTTGCACACGCTCGATCGCCTAGCGTCTCCACTGGAGAAGATAAGCTCGAAATTGCTTAGCAGTCTGTTAACAGAGAATGAATGAACGATGAGTGAGACCCCACAACAGCCAACTAAACCAGGTGATGAGCACATCTCATCCCCACTGCCATTAGACATCGAATCCCCGCCGCCTGCTGGCGAAACGCTGGCTGCTGAGCCTAACGTTGCCAGCGATGGGCACGAGCAGTCTACCGCACCTGCTAATTCAGCAGGCGCGGCTGAGGAAACTGGCGGCCATGCCGAACCCGTGCCCCCACTGCAATCACCTCCAGAAGAATCGGCTCCCAAGTCATCAGACGTTCAGTCCTTGACCGCTCAACTGGCGGAAATCTCCAATCAACGCGATGCTTTTCAAAGCCAGTATCTGAGAATAGCTGCTGATTTTGATAACTTCCGCAAGCGCAATAGTAAGGAAAAAGAGGAGACGGAACTGCGCACCAAGCAGACCACAATTAGCGAACTTTTGAGTGTTGTGGACAACTTTGAAAGAGCCAGAACCCAAATTAAACCCCAAAATGAAGGGGAAATGGCCATTCATAAAAGCTATCAAGGTGTTTACAAGCAACTAGTCGAAAGTCTCAAGCGGATCGGCGTTTCGCCCATGCGCCCTGAAGGACAACAATTCGACCCCAACTTGCACGAAGCAGTCATGCGTCAGCCCACGGAAGAACACCCCGAAGGCACTGTGATTGAAGAACTGCAACGCGGTTATTACCTGGGCGATCGCATTTTGCGACATTCCCTAGTCAAAGTTGCCGCACCCCCCGAGCAGTTGTCAGCAGAGGATGCGGCTACTCTTGACTCTAGCGATAATTAATCGCCCGATCTCGGCGTTGGCCTCGGCTGTAATCTGCTGACAAGCATCAATGCAGCCGCTGGCGACCCGCTCGCCAATTCCCAAACCCCGTTTTTTTCCAATCTTTTAAGTATTGCCTCAATTTTATGGCAAAAGTCATCGGCATCGACCTTGGTACGACCAATAGCTGCGTTTCTGTTCTAGAAGGCGGTATCCCAGTAGTAATTTCCAATGCGGAGGGCGGTCGCACCACTCCTAGTATCATTGGATTTGCCAAAGGCGGAGAGCAACTAGTCGGACAACTGGCCAAACGGCAAGGCGTAACTAATGCGGAAAATACCGTATATAGTATCAAACGCTTTATCGGTCGCCGGTGGGAAGACACAGACACAGAGCGCAATCGCGTCCCTTACAATTGTATTAAAGGGCGGGATAATACTGTGGACGTGCAAATTCGCGGTCGCACCTATACGCCTCAAGAGGTATCAGCCATGATCCTCCAAAAGCTCAAGAAAGATGCCCAAAATTTCTTAGGACATCCGATCGAGCAAGCGGTGATTACGGTGCCAGCTTATTTTACTGACGCCCAACGTCAAGCTACTAAAGATGCCGGGACGATCGCCGGACTAGAAGTGTTGCGGATTATCAACGAGCCGACAGCGGCAGCGTTAGCCTATGGTTTGGGTAACGCCGACACCGAGCAAAAAATTATGGTCGTGGATTTGGGTGGGGGCACATTCGATGTCTCGATCCTCCAACTGGGTAATGGCATCTATGAAGTCAAGGCGACCTCTGGTAACAACCATTTGGGTGGCGATGATTTTGATAACGAAATCGTCCGCTGGCTGATCAAACACTTCCGTACCACCGAAAGTATCGATCTGTTGAAAGATAAAATGGCACTCCAACGGTTGCGCGAAGCCGCCGAGAAAGCCAAAGTCGAACTCTCGACGATGATGAATACCTCCATCAACCTCCCCTTTATCGCTGCCGACGCTCAAGGCCCCAAACACCTAGAGGTCGAGCTGTCGCGCTCTAAATTCGAGGAAATGGTTGCCAAACTGATCGAATCGACCCTCGAACCCGTCCAGCGCGCGCTCAAAGATGCCGATCTGCAAACTAAAGATATCGACCGGATTTTGCTCGTCGGTGGTTCGACGCGGATTCCCGCCGTCCAACGCGCTATTCAAGACTTTTTTGGTGGGAAAGAACTCGATCGATCGGTCAATCCCGATGAAGCGGTAGCCATGGGTGCTGCCGTCCAAGCTGGTGTCGTCGGCGGGGATGTCAAAGATGTCCTGCTGCTCGATGTCACGCCCTTATCTTTAGGTATCGAAACCCTCGGCGAAGTCTTTACCAAAATCATCGAACGCAACACCACGATCCCGACAAGTAAAGCGCAAGAATTTTCCACCGCCACTGACGGTCAAACTTCAGTTGAGATCCACGTTCTCCAAGGCGAACGGGCAATGGCCAAAGACAACAAAAGTCTCGGTCGCTTCCTGCTCACTGGCATCCCGCCCGCACCTCGGGGCGTGCCCAAAATCGAAGTTTCCTTCGATATCGATGTCAACGGCATTCTCAAAGTTTCCGCTCAAGATCGCGGCACCGGGCGCGAACAAACCGTCGCCATTACCAACACTGGCGGTCTTAACAAAGTAGACATCGAGCGGATGCGCAAAGAAGCCGAAACCTACGCCCAAGATGACTGGCGCAGACTCCAACTGGTGGAACTCAAAAATCAGGCCGATGCCCTGTTCCACACCTACGATACTGCCGTCAAAGATAACGGCCACCTGATCGATGACAGACTGCGCGAACAAGCCGAAACTACGGCTAAAGAACTGCAAATGTTGCTGCTCGAACCATCAGCCAATCTAGAGAACGTCCAACAAGCGATCGATAAGCTCCAGCAAGAGATCTTCGCAATGGGTGCGGCAGTCTATCAACAAGGCACGATTCCCAGCAGTTCCAGTTCCACTGGCTCCACGCCACCGCCCAACGCCAATGGCGAGGCCAAACGCCACGCGCCCCTCAGTCGCGCTGCCGCACCACCACCACCACCGCCACCACCAGCCAAGAAAGTATCGAGCACTCTCACATTAGATTATGATGATGAGACCGCTACTACTGATTATGAGGTAGTTGAATAGATCGTCGGGAATTAAGCAATGGAGAATTACGGTTAACACTCCATCACCTAGACTTGATTCCTTTACAATAAGAATCTAATCCCAAAACTTATGGCTGGTAGACCCTTCCTCGTGCAAAATTTGGAGGCAAATTTAGATATAAACATATTTAAATTGCGCTAAATTCGAGCTGAAGGGGTGATATCCACATCCCATCCACAATTTACTCGGTAGCTTGGGACTAGCGCAGGTCGCCGATCTGACCCGATCGCCACCCACATAACTAGTCTTGCCGCTGGTCGTCACTAGTCGAGTCAACTGCCTCTATTCGATCGGACATTGCTGTTTTAAAGATTTTTTTACCCTAGTCCCCGATTCTGCTTTCTAATACTCCTTGTAAGATAAAACCTCTGTATGGCACGCGACTATTACGAAATTCTCGGCACCTCCAGAGATGCCGATCAAGAAGAGATTAAGCGCGCCTATCGGCGACTGGCGCGGAAATATCACCCAGATATCAACAAAGAACCTGGGGCAGAAGACACTTTTAAAGAAATCAATCGTGCCAACGAAGTCCTGTCCGAACCCGAACTCCGCGCTCGTTACGATCGCTATGGTGAAGCTGGAGTATCATCGGGAGCTGCGTCACCCGGTTATGGCGATATGGGCGACATGGGCGGCTTCGCTGCCGATATATTCGATGCCTTCTTTAATGGCTTTGGCGGCGCAGCCGGACAGCAACAAGCGACGCGACGGCGCAATGGCCCCGCTAGAGGTGAAGACTTACGCCTCGACCTTAAACTAGAGTTTAAAGAAGCGATCTTTGGTGGTGAGAAGGAAATTCGGATTCCCCACCTCGAATCCTGCACGACCTGTAAAAGTACCGGAGCTAAACCCGGCTCGCAACCCCAAGCCTGTAGCACCTGTGGCGGTGCCGGACAAGTCCGTCGCAATACTCGCACCCCATTTGGTAACTTTACCCAAGTTTCGGTCTGTCCGACCTGCAACGGTGAAGGTCAAGTCATCGAAGATAAATGCGAAGTGTGTAACGGCGCGGGCCGCAAGCAAGAAACCAAGAAACTTAAAATCTCGATTCCCAAAGGTGTCGATAACGGTACCAAACTACGCATCGGTAAAGAAGGCGATGCTGGCTTGCGTGGCGGCCCTCCAGGCGACCTCTACGTCTATCTCCACGTCGAGGAAGATGCTGAATTTCGCCGCGAAGGCATCAATATTCTCTCTCAAGTCAAGATCGGTTATCTCCAGGCCATCCTGGGCAGTCATATCCAGATCGAGACGGTCGATGGCCCAACCGAGTTAAATATTCCCGCTGGGATTCAGCCCAATACCGTCCTCAAACTCGAACAAAAAGGCGTACCGCGCTTGGGTAACGAAGTCAGTCGCGGCGACCATTTGCTCACCCTCCAAGTCGATATTCCCACCAAAGTGAGCGCGGAAGAACGCGAACTGCTTGAAAAACTTGCCAAAATTCGCGGCGATCGGGTCGGGAAAGG
>NZ_JANPGM010000231.1:0-2072 GCF_031423935.1 Chamaesiphon sp. VAR_69_metabat_338 | reverse complement strand
GGCTTACGCCAACGCCAACGCCTACAGCGTGCGTTGCACCAGCGACGCATCGACCTGGAGGTTCCCTCCAGGTCGATGCGTCAAGACAAGCAGGGGGATTCCCACCACTTTCGATTCTCACCAGAGATGTGGTGTATGCACGGTAGCCTTTTTAAGGGGGCTAGGGGGGATTCTCATCGAGTTCATCTAATTTTCATATTGCAATGCCAAACTTGGTAATGTCGGCAGTTTGAGAACTGACAATAATGGTTAATAGCATCGATCCTCATCCAATTTCCACAGCAAACCTCGCCCCAGATTTTACGCAGGCAGTTGGTAATGTACCGATCGTCAGACTAAATCGCGTCAGTGAATTGTGTCAACAACACGATCTCTATTTCAAACTCGAAGCTTGCAATCCTGGCGGTAGTATTAAAGAGAAAAATGCCATTTGTTTGGTAAATCGGGCGGAAGTGGCAGGATTGCTGTCGCCCAATGGCACGATCGTCGAATCGAGTTCGGGTAACTTTGGCATTGCCTTGGCGATGGTAGGTGCCGTGCGCGGTTATCGGGTCAAAATCGTCATCGATGCCAAAACGAGCGATACCATGCGGCGGATTTTGGCCGCTCATGGCGCAGAATTAGTCGAGGTGCCCTTGAGTGCCGCCGATGAGAATGGTTCGATGCAAGTGGCGCGGATGCATAAGGCACAAGAATTAGCACGGAGTATTCCTGGTGCCTGGTATCCTTGTCAACATAACAACCCGCACAATCCCGACGCCCACGAGCTGTATACGGCACGAGAAATCGAATCAGCCTTTAATGGTGCGCCAGATGCGATCGTGATTGGCGTAAGTACGGCGGGGCAATTAGCGGGGATTAGTCGCTATTTCAAACAACATTATCCACGTACCAAAATTATCGGCGTTGATGTTGCTGGCTCGGCAGTCTTTGGCACGCCAAGATTTGCTTATAAAATGACGGGACTGGGGTTATCGTTCGTACCGCCTAATTTCGATCGCCATTTGCTCGATTTTGCTTATACTGTCAGCGATCGAGTGGCTTTTTCATATTGCCATCAAATCGCCAGATTAGAAGGCTTATTACTCGGTGCTTCGACGGGGGCTATTTTAGCAGGGGGATTGGCTTACGCTCGCTCTCAGGCTGCGCAAAATTCATCAATTCTAATGTTAAATCCCGATCGGGGCGATCGGTATTTAGAAACAGTTTACGATGTAGATTGGCTCACAGCTAATCGCATCGATCTATTGGATCGATCGCAACTAGAATCAGCAATTAGCACGCTCGCCCCGATCGAATTTGCCGTTGAGAGTGCAACTCCCCTTTATCCCTAATTTAATGTCTCGAAATCGCCAAATCATCCAACTCTGGCAACAATTTATTCCCCTATCTGTGTCCGATGTGACGATGGCCTTGGGCGATCCGTTAACTACTACCACGCTTGCCCATTTGCCCGATGCCAGAACGAATCTTGCGGCAGTCGGCGTCGCTAAAGCGATCGCGATTTTTTGTGAAAGTCCGATTATTATGTTGCTCCATGCGAGTAATGCCTTAGCTCCCACTCAAGCATCGCGGCAAGCTTTATGGAAGTTTATGTTAATTGCCAGTGGCGGGATGAGTTTGTTGCTCGCACTGACGACGATTCCGGCTATTTTTACGATCGTCGGTGAAGGGTGGTTGGGTGTGACCCCCAGTTTGAGCGGTACGGTGCGATCGACACTGACAATTGTGATTTTATGGCCATTCGCGATCGGTTGGCGGCGATATTTTCAGGGTTTATTAATTCATAGCGGGCAAAGTAATGCTGTCGCGATGGCGGGAATTATTCGCCTAGCAATAGTCGGGAGCATTCTAGGTGGCGGATTTTTCCTTAGAGCCAATGGTGCGGTTGTGGCGGGGATGAGCTTAGTTTGGGGAGTAATTGCCGAGGCTATAGCCGCAACCTTGTTAGCGCGCCGATTGGGTGCGACGAAATTACCCGAAGTTGTATCCACGCCGGAATTGCCCAAAGACTTGGCTGATGTCTGGAAATTTTACGCGCCGTTGGGTGGGACGATGATGCTGGCGGCCCT
>NZ_JANPGM010000230.1:0-7818 GCF_031423935.1 Chamaesiphon sp. VAR_69_metabat_338 | reverse complement strand
TAGATTTAGTCGAACGCACAACCGTTGCTGAGATACCCAGTATTGCCCTAGAAAGCGCGTTAGAGTCGATTCAGGAGTTTAGTACACCATCGCCCAATTCACCGCGCTTAATGCTCGATTTCGATCGATGGGGGGCGATTTTAAATAACCCGAACTTGAGATCGCAACTGTATCAAACTCGGTTGTCAAAAATGGCGATCGTTGGCGTAGCCTCTCGGAACGAGACTCGCGCTCCGGCACCATTGCAATTAGGTGCTTGGTTGCGGCAGGAATTTACGAATGCGATCGCGAGTGGGTGGCAAACTTATCAAGCAGTCCCCACCCGCGCGCCAAATCAAGCGATCGAACGATCGAAATTAGTCAATCTCCAAATCGATCTGCATCAGGAAACTGTGGTGCTATTAATTGGCATTATTCCAGAATCAAACGAACGCATCCGCGTGTTGGTACGCGTACATCCGGCCATTGGTTCTCGTCATCTGCCACCCCAATTACAATTAAGCTATCTCGACGAACATGGGGTTAGTTTGCGGACGGTTATTGCCAGAACTAATGATGATTTTATTCAGTTACCCGCTTTTACTTGTCCGGTAGCAATGGAGTTTAATATTCAATTGCAGTTAGGTACTGCGAGATCGATCGAACGGTTTGTTGTTTAGAGCGGGGTAGTGGAGGCGGGGGGCGGGGAGCGAGGAGCGGGGAGAAAGATAAGGAGTGGAGAGATTGAAGGAAATTATTATTAGGCTGGGTGAAGGTACGATTCAGACGGGGTTTAATAGTGTCAATGTCGAACTCAAAGCGGCAGGAATGACGCAGTGGGAAGATCGGAGTAATTTGCCGCCAAATCCCGAACTCCAGCAATTATTAAACGAATGGCAACTATTGTATCCAGCCGCGATCGAGCTATTGTCTAGAGAAATCAATCTCTCGCCAGTTTTCGATACGGAGACAGTCACAAATGTATCCAGTCAAGATCTGGTAGAACTGAATCAAAACTTTCAAGTATTAATTAATAACTGGCTGAATCGGAGCGATTTTGGGAATATTGTCGGGCGATTGCGAACCGATTTAGATGTGCGCGATCGAATCTTAGTTATCATCGTTGGCGATCGCTTGAATATTTGGCAGCTACCTTGGCATGTGTGGAACTTATTTGCATCCTATCCCGGTGCCGTCGAAGTATTTTGTAAACCGAGATTTACTAATGTTACTCAGGTCAAAATCCAGCGTAGCAATGAGGTAAAGATTCTCAGTTTATGCGGTCGCGATCCGAATTTACAGCTCGAACCCGATTTTTTAAAAACCCTACCACAAGCGGCGATCGATTCATTAGCAACTACTTCAGCCTACGAACTTGCCGATCGCTTAACGCAGAGCCAGCCGTGGCAAATATTCGTGTTTAACGGTCATGGCAACACCATTCGCGCCGCGACAACTAACGAGCCAGATTTGCAAGCCGGTATTATTTATCTCGATAATGATACCCCGATCGAGATTGACAGATTAAAACAATCGCTACGAGTTGCTGTCGATCGCGGCTTGCAAATTGCCATTTTTAATTGCTGTAGCGGCTTAGGTTTAGCCGCGCAATTGAGCGATATCGATCTACCATATATTATCGTGATGCGGGAGCTAATTCCCTGCTCGATCGCCCGACAGTTTTTAGCCGATCTCTTAACTGAATATAGTCGCGGCCAAAGTTTTCCGGCTGCTTTCCAATATGCCAGACAGCGGTTAATTTTAGCGAGTGGAGAATTTGCCAGATTTGCCGATTGGTTGCCGATTTTATTTCACAATCCGCTCAGTCGTCATGTCACTTGGCAAGATCTCACGACGCCACCGATTTCTAGTGCTGTGCCGCCGCAGCTCGTCGCTATTTGCCGCTATTGCGATCGACCTAAATATCGCCTGATGACAGCGGTGGGAGCGAGTCTAGTTGCTGCTATCTTAGCCCTCCAATTGGCAGCAATCCCGCTAATATCCACGCTCGAACAAACGATCGTCGATCGCACTCAAATAGCCGCGAGCGATCGAATTTCACCACAGCCATCCGTAGTCAAGATAATTAATTACGAGCCATTTAGTTCGGGAAATATTATCAATAATGATGCCGAATTGCTGAAAATTGTCGATCGGGTCGATCGAGTGAGTCAGCCTACTGCCTGGGGAATATCACTCAAAATCGATACCACTACGACCCCGCATCCGCTCGTTTTCGATCGCGCGAACATTATCCCTGAATGTATCGATCGAGCGATTAAATATTCATGCGATCGTCCGGTATTTGTCAATTCATTATTAACCAAATACTTGGTAAGTCATTCCCAGCATGTAGCAGTCGATCGCCAGTTAAACTGGGATTCTGCATCCCTCAGCAATAAATTATTCGCTCATATATTAACTAAGATCGATCGAATTAATTCCAGCAAGGTTTTGGAATTATCACCTACCGAACTTAAGAAACAGTTCGACGGCAAGCTGATTTTAGTCGGGATTTTTGACGAACAAGAGCCAACGACGTCACTATTAGCCAAAACCGCGATCGAGATCGATCGCCTCATTCGCGCCCACCATCCCCAACATCCCCTCCCACTGTTTGCCCCGTCATCCCCAGGCGTGCGATTCTTATGGGTCTTTTTGTGGTCGCTGCTAGCGGGGCTAGCTGTGTGGCGACGACAGTGGTGGTGGCTAGCGATCGCCATCTGCGGCCAAATCTCGATCGCTGGCTTACTATTAATCTACGGTCGAGGATTACCGCTAGCGATCTCCGAGATCGCCATGATGCTAGTCAGCACAACGATCTGGGCGATTAAGCAGATCGCTATCGATCCTAAATTGGCAACCGTGCATAATTCTCTCTCACCCGCCCGAAAGAGAAATTAAGCACGAGCGATTGCTTGATGACCTCTAACTAGAGAACGTTGCCCATCGCCGACCTGTCCATTCTAATTCCCCACTTAATTAACTGACATGAAAAACATTACCGTCGGCTCTGTCCTGTTACTTTCTCTCATTCTGACTGGCGGTTCTGCCCTGACTACCACCCCCTTACTAGCCAAAACACCAGCAACGAATACCGCCAACCGCGCCTATGAAAAAGCTAGCCCAGCAGTAGTCACGATCCGCAATAATCGGGGGCATGGCAGTGGTTTTATTATTAGTGCTGATGGTTTTGTCATTACCAATGCTCACGTACTTAAAGGACAGTCGGCGATCGTTACGGTGATGATGGCGGATGGCAAAACCGAAATGCCTGCTGATGTCGTCGGATTTTCTAAAGGGGGCATCGATCTGGCACTGCTCAAAATCAATCGTCGCCAGAAATTTCCCACTCTCAACTTTGGTAAAAGTAGCGCAATTAGAGTTGGCGACCCTGTTTATGCGATCGGCACACCATTGGGTGAGGAAAATCAAAATACATTTATGCCTGGAATGATAAGTGCCATTCGTAACAAGGGTAGTGTCATCCAGCACAGCGCGCCAATCAATCGCGGTAATTCTGGCGGCCCGTTGGTCAACGAGCGTGGGGAAATAATTGCGGTTAATACTACCAACGACCTGGCAAGAGTCATCGATAGCGAAGGTAATCCGATCGGTATTAGCACTGGTAGCGTCGGAATTGGTTATGCACTGAGTGTGGATGTAGTGCGTAAATTTCTCGCGGATGTCAAGCAAGGCAATATTTCAGCAGTAGCGACGATCGAATAACTAATTGCCACTTGTCATCGCTCGATAATTAGCGATCGCACCACTCAATATTAGTACTCGATCCTGCCCCAGCCAAATTCATCGATCGCGGTGCATTATTAACCATCGATTGCCCAATTAAAACCCAACTTACCTCTCAAATATTTACCTCCTAAACATCATGAAAAACTTAATTCTGACTGCACTCGCGATCGCTAGCTCGAACATCGCTGTCATGAATCCACTCTTCGCGCAAACACCCACTCCAGCCCCCGCTCAAAACACTACCTCCACCCGCATTTACTGCGGCCAAAGCTACGATCCCAGCAGCAAACAGAATCTACCCACCACTCTCGCCTTAGCCGCCGGACAGACAGAACCGACTGCCCTCATCGTTTGGAAGAGTGAATTTTTTGGGCGCAATTACACACCCCAAAAACGCTGCGAAGTTGTCTCGCCCAAATTTCAAGCCGCATTCCAAGCCGGACGCATCTATCTCAGCTCGGGAGTAGACAAAACTACCGGACAGGGAATTGTCTGTAGTGCCGCCAGTGCCAACGACGCTTGCGATAACTCCACAATGCTGTTCACGCTCAAATCCTATCAAAAAGCCCAAGAGACGATCGAGAGATTAACCACTCTTGCTAGCGGTGCTACTAATGTCATCCCAATCGAAAGTAGTGGCGGCAGACAGGTTGTCAATGTCAAACAAATACTCAGTCGTAAATAACCGATCGACGCTCGATATTTATAGTCTGACTAAATTATGAACGCGAAATTTTTACTGCTATCTGTCGCGCTCGTTGCTCCAACAATCGCGACTTTTCCTACCCTTGCCCAATCCCAACATGTCGGGTTTTATTGCGGTTTTACCCAAAAACTCGAACCAGCCACGATGATTGCGATCGAAGGTAACGATCGCGGCGATCGCTCGATCGTGGTCTGGCGACACAAGCTCAATAATTTGTCACCCAAACAACGCTGCGATCTCGCGGCGCAAAGATTTCAAGCAGCTTGGAATCGGGGCAATTTTAACTATTTAGTCCCTGGTATCGATAATACCAACGGTCAAGGCTTGATTTGTGCCGTGAGTGCTAAAAGCGATGTTTGCCAGACTAAAAATATGCTATTTGCAGTTGAAAATGCTCGCGAAGCCCAGAATGTCAGTACGCGATTACTCGAAAATATGAAGCGTCCGGGCGTGGGCGGTGGAACGGTAATTTACCAATCGAGTTCTGCCCAAGCGATCGACATGAAAGATTTAATTAATTCATTTAGTAAATAAACCTAAAACAGACGTGAAAATAATCATTTTAGCCACACTGGCGATCGCTGAATTAATCATGTTGGGAGTCCAACCCAGCACTGCTAATCCACTTACAGTCCGCTTCTACTGCGGACAAAGCTTCGATACCGCTCGCAATAAAATCTTGCCAACGACCTTTGTCGCTACCTCCGCCCGATCGGAATCGATCGCCCTGATTCGCTGGGGATCTAGCTTTGGTGGCTACTCTCCGCAAGTTAGGTGCAATATGGTAGCATCCAAGTTTCAGACAGCCTGGACGGGTGGAAATTTGAAATTTATCAAGTCGGGAGTGTCCGATCGCACCGGGCAAGGGATTATTTGCGGCACTGCCGATCGTCAGCAAAAATGCGATGATTCACAAATACTGTTTACACTTAAAAATCATCAAGATGCCAAGAATATTATTGCCAATATCAATAATATTAGATCTGGCAAAACAAGCGGCCCATCTCCACAAAGTGCTGGCGATTCACCAGTAGATTTGGAGGAGTTAATTAAATAAACTTGACAGGATGTTTGAAAAGTATGGATTAGCACTCTTAAACCCTAGAGAATCCCCCCTAACCCCCTTAAAAAGGGGGGTACCGGACTCTTAGTCCCCCTTTTTAAGGGGGATTTAGGGGGATTCTCACCCTGTAAACGGAGCAATTAGACGCATTCATTCATCCGATAGGGTTACAGATAGAGCGCGGCTTTATTTTATTTCATCCAATAGAACATAAGTCATAAACACTCTCCCGAAATAGCCAATATCACCTCTCCCACTCCAACATGAAAACTGCTACCATTCTCATCACTAGCCTTCTCCTGACACACATTCCCCTCCAACTGGCGACCGCACAAGCGATCGCACCCGACACCCGCATCGCCCCAGGAGGTCTTCTGACACCCCAGCAAGTGCAACAGCGAGCCAAAAGTATCACCGTCCGGATTACCTCGGAAAATAATGGCGGTTCGGGCGTGATTATCGCCCAGAAGGGGGACAAATATCTGATCCTCACCAATGCCCACGTTGTCAGACGAGCGACCAAAATTGCCATTCAAGCCCCTGACGGTCAGAAATATGCAGCCACACCGCTCGATGGTGGGTTTGATGCGAAATACGATCTCGCCCTGTTGCAATTTACCAGTCGGACGAAATATACCCTTCCAGATTTATCGGAGATTAGTCTTAGTCCCATCGACACAACGCGGACAATTTATAGTGCCGGATTTCCGTTCGATGCGACTAATATCCGCATCACTCAGGGTCAAGTATCCCAACTCACAGATATTTCCTTCAACGATGGGACGCAGATTGGTTATGCCACCGATAAAGGCGAACGAGGCATCCGCCAAGGCATGAGCGGCGGGGCGATCCTCGACCAACAGGGGCAGTTGCTGGGGATTAATACCGTCGGTGTAGCACCGATTTTGCCGGACTATACCTATAACGATGGTAGTAAACCGATCGCCAAACTCAAGGCTCAATACCAGCAAGCTAACTGGGCGATCCCAATCTACAATTTCCTCACCCATGTCAAGCCAGATATCCTCTATGGCTATGCCAACCTGCCGAAGGTAGAGCGTCAAGTGACGCCGACTGGCTTTATGGCCAGACTAAATACCAAAGCGCGGCAGATGACGGTGAGGATTGAGACAGGCACAGAGAATGGTTCAGGGGTTATCGTTGCTAGGCAGGGCAAGACTTACTATGTCCTAACAGCCAAACATGTAGTCGCAGATCTCCAGACAAATAAACAATATCCCAGCCCACAGATTGTCACTTACGACCAAGATCGCCGGAGTGGCACTAGTACGGTAGTTGCCGAAGGGGTGGATTTGGCGG
Source organism: Chamaesiphon sp. VAR_69_metabat_338 (assembly GCF_031423935.1). NCBI lineage: Bacteria > Bacillati > Cyanobacteriota > Cyanophyceae > Gomontiellales > Chamaesiphonaceae > Chamaesiphon > Chamaesiphon sp. VAR_69_metabat_338. The sequence goes on along the minus strand of NZ_JANPGM010000230.1, from coordinate 997 downwards.
TGGTGAAATTTGAGAGTAGCAATAACTATCCAGTGGCGAGACTGGGCGAATATAGCCAGAATACTAAAGATTTAGCATTCGTGGGGGGCTTTCCAGGACGAGAGAAGATCGACAGCCCGCTGTGGCAATGGCAACTCAATCCTGGATATCTATTTAGTAGAGAACAGGGTAAATTTCAAACTCAAACTAACCAATCATTTTCGGATGGTTACGATCTGCTCTATCGCAGCATTAGTTATGGGGGGATGAGTGGTGGGCCGGTATTCGATACGGCAGGAAACGTCATCGGTATTCATGGTCGTGGCGAGTCGGCAAATCTCGGTAGTTTGGGGATCTCGATCCGAACTTTTACCGGATTAGCAGTTAAATTGCAGGTTGCTCCCAATTTATTAGCGATCGATCGATCCAATCCTACCGATCTCAATCCAGAGGATCTTCAGAATGTACTCGCAGCAATGCAGAATATTCCCCAGCCGCAACTAGCGGATAGTGGCGAACGGTGGCTAGCCTATGGCAATCAACTCTTGCGCACCGCTCAATCCGATCGAGCCATCGCCGCTTTCGATCGAGCAATTGCTCAAAATCAGGCAATATTTGGTCATTTTGGCAAAGCATTATCACTAGCGCGTATTGGCAAATATCAATTAGCAGAAAACGCGATCGATCGAGCCATTACAGCAATTCCAGCTAACGATCGTAAAACATATTACTATTTTTGGGGATATCAAGGTAGAATTGCTCAGTTTTTAGAGAAATATAACAAAGCTATTAGCTCGATGGATACAGCAATTCAGCTAGAGCCAAACGATCTAAACTGGCTGAATCAGAAAGCAGATGTTTTACAGGATAGCAAGCAATACAATAAATCGATCGACATCTACACTGAAATTATTCAAAAACAACCAGAGGCTTATACCTATCTTAATCGTGGTCGTGCTAAATCAGCTCTAGGGAATAAAAAAGAGGCAATTGCTGATTACGATCGTGCCATTGCCAT
>NZ_JANPGM010000229.1:0-3566 GCF_031423935.1 Chamaesiphon sp. VAR_69_metabat_338 | reverse complement strand
AAGCGAAAACCCTAGAAATCCCCCTAAATCCCCCTTAAAAAGGGGGACTTTTAAAGCCCCCTTTTTAAGGGGGTTGGGGGATTTAGATCTAAAAACGAAGCCTAGCGGATTTGTGTAGACACCGTAGAGGTTAAGAACGGGGAGCGAGGAGCGAGGAGCGGGGAGCGGGGAAAGGTTAAGATCGAGTTAGATTGTGACGATGCGATTTAGGAGGGATAATGCATGGCTACAGTGAAGTTCGATCGAGTGTTTAAGGTTTATGCCAATGGCCAGAGCGCGATTCAAGATCTGTGTTTGGAAATTGCCGATGGCGAATTTTTAGTATTTGTCGGCCCTTCTGGTTGTGGTAAATCGACAGCATTGCGAATGCTGGCGGGATTGGAAGATATCTCGGCTGGCAAAATTATCATCGGCGATCGCGTAGTCAACGATCTGACCCCTCAACAGCGCAATATCGCGATGGTATTTCAGAACTACGCGCTCTATCCGCACATGACAGTGCGCCAAAATCTCGAATTTCCGCTGCGGATGCTGAAACTGTCCCCCAAACAGATAAATGCGCTCGTCAGCGATGCCGCCGATAAACTGGGCTTAGGCGAATTGCTCGATCGTAAGCCCAAACAACTATCGGGGGGACAACGGCAGCGGGTAGCAATGGGACGCGCGATCGTCCGCGATCCAGCCGTGTTTTTGATGGACGAACCGCTCTCCAATCTCGATGCCAAAATGCGATCGCAAATTCGTGCCGAGATTATTACCCTCCAACAACGCCTCAAGACTACGACTGTCTATGTCACCCACGATCAAGTCGAAGCGATGACTATGGGCGATCGAGTCGCGGTGATGCGTGGGGGTAAATTGCAACAAGTCAGCACCCCTCAAGACCTCTACGATCGACCACAAAACATCTTTGTCGCGGGATTTATCGGTTCGCCAGCAATGAATATCTTGCGGAGCCGATTGAGTAAAGACGAACGGGGGAATTTTTGCGTTGATGTGGGAGATCGATCGATCTCCCTCGGAACAGCCACAATCGATCGATATCAGAATTTGGAGAACAATCTCAATCGCCAAATCTTAGTCGGAATTCGTCCCGAAGCTTTTAGTATTGCCGCAGATGATGCCAATTCAATTATCGTCACTGTCAAAACGATCGAAGCCCTCGGTCACGAAACGATCGTTCATGCTAATGCTGCGATCGATTTTATCGATCCCGACCTTTATGGCAGCGAAGCTAGCGATCGCGATCGGCCAAATGATTCGCTACTTACTGCTCGAATTGCTTCATCCCGCACGCCCCAAATCGTTGGCGTAGCCTCTCTAAAAGAGAATCGGCAATTGACCTTAAAAATCGATACTAATAGCTTGTATTTATTCTCGATCGATGGCGATTTGCTGCATTAAAATAGCGATCGATTCTGCTATCGAAACAACTGAGCCAAAGAAACTTTTGACGAGTGTGTTGGGTTTCGCTTGCTCAACCCAACCTACAGATCTATTTACTGCTTACAATCCTGCTTCTAAATTATCAATTACGCGTTCTAGATACCAATCTTCGTCATAACCTGGTTCTGCTTCCTTAAGTCGATCGATCAGCCGTTGCGCGATCGCCCATTGCCCACTAACTAACACATACAAACGTTGCCGCAAAGCTTCATTCTGCGGTTGCGATCGATCCCGATTTGGCGACGGTGGTGCTTTCGGTGCCGAACGCTGGAGCTTCTGTAAATTTGCCAGCGTGTCCTGATATTTAGTCAGATCTTGCCGTTCTAAATAGATATTTGCTGCCGTTTGATAATCTGAAATCGCTTGGGATAATTCTTCGAGTTTGATGTAAGTTTGCGCTCTTTTTAGATAAGCTAAAGGTTCGACTGGATCGATCGAGATTGCCCGATCGAAATCCGCGATCGCCCCAGGATAATCGTGTAAATTGACGCGTACATTTCCACGTGCTAAGTAGATAAATAGATCTTGAGAATCGATCGCTAAAGCTCGATCGAAATCCATCAATGCACCCTGATAATCGCCCATCCGATCTCGTAATTTACCGCGTCCGCGATAAGCGACGTGAGAATTAGGATCGAGTTGAATGGCACGATTGAAATCAGTCAACGCCGCCGTGCGATCGTCGCGTTTGGAATATAATGCCCCGCGACAAGCATATACCCAAGCCTCATTGGGGCTACTTTGGATCGCCCAGTTCGCATTGTCTAATGCCCCTTGTAAATCGCCGCGTTCGCCCTGTTCTAGTAATTGAACATAAAACTGTTCGGGACTAGTTAGCGGGGGTCTGGGTGTCAGTTTGGGAACGATCGGCGCATCGATCGGTTTCGGTTCCAACGTCCGAGCTAAATCTAGACATCGCTGACTATTTTCGACATCTTTTTGGGCTAAATACAGGTTAGCGGCGACTTTATAAGCCGCGATCGCATCGGGATACTTGGCGAGTTTTTTGCAGACTAACCCTTTAAGCTGATAGGCGGGGGCATAATCGCGTCCGAATAGGATCGCTCGATCGATATCTACCAGCGCGCCAGGGAAATTTTTGAGTGTCAATCTTGCCAGCGCACGGGCATAGCTACAATCGCGGTGATGGGAATCGATCGCCAATGCCTGAGTGTAGTCAGATACCGCTGTCAGGGTATCGCCGAGATCGAAATACGCCAAGCCGCGTCGATAGTAGACTTCCGCCCATTCTGGCGTCGCAATTAATGCCAGATCGAAATCCGCGATTGCGCCTTGGTAGTCTCCCGCCTTCGCCTTTGCCAATCCCTGCTGATAATATTCTTGCGCCATAAATCCTCTCTCTTTCGCGGATTTTTACATAGTATCGATCGTCCAGTAATTTAGGTAGGGGTAATTCATGAATTACCCCTACCTAAATTACCTACCGTGTATACACATCTCTAGTTAGAAGCGACATTGGTGAGAATCCCCCTAAATCCCCCTTTTTAAGGGGGACTTCCGGATCTTGTTCCCCCCTTTTTAAGGGGGGTTAGGGGGGATTCAGATCTCAAAACGAAGCCCAGACTTGTGTATACACGGTAGACCTAAATTACTGGACACTCGCAAAAACTACTTCACTTCCCCATCAAACAGACTCATCCACAACCGCTGTGTGCCTAGAGTCCCCGTACAAAACAGCAACTTGCTCAACAGCGAAACTGCCAACTCATTTAACTTATCATCATCCTGATAGATGCTCACCTTGGCACGACGAGGATTCATCCGACTGCGAAAATGAGCGCGGAAACGGTCTAAATACTCCGACATCCGAAAATTGTACTCAGGTGGGATTTGCTTCTCACTGAGCTGCTGCTGGGCTTGCATCAGTTGCCGAATCGGGACAGCGAGCCGACTGGCTAATCTACACCCGATCGCACTGAGAGCTTTGGCTTCTTTGAGGGTTAAGATCCGGCGGGTGTGCGCGCGTCGCATCGGATTGGTGGAACGCATCCGCCACAGGACGATCCGATTTTTGATAATCTCTTGGAGGTTTAATTCTTTAGCAAGTTCCAGAATTTGCTCGGAACTGCTCGACTCGATCGCTTCGATCGCGAGTAAAA
>NZ_JANPGM010000228.1:0-3927 GCF_031423935.1 Chamaesiphon sp. VAR_69_metabat_338 | reverse complement strand
ACGGCTTCAGCTAGCAGTGCGACTCCGACAGTGGCGATAATGCCGACAACCATCGATACCCAGATATTACTCAAAACGGGGATCTTACTCGTGTTCAGCGTCCAGGCGACAAATGCCCCCAATGTCATATAGTCGCCGTGGGCAAAGTTTGATAGGCGCAAAATGCCATAGGTCAAGGTCAAACCGACCGCACCCAGGGCGATAATACTACCCAAGGCAATGCCATTTACAATTAATTGGAGGTCCATATACTCTCTAATATCGCTGGAAAGATCTTACAGTAGGTTGGCTGGAAACCAGCAGATTCGGTGGATATCTCGATCGAGATTTAGAGATTTAGATATTAGTAGCAGCGTAGATCTGCGGGTACCCACAAGGGTCACCCTTACAGGTTAATTGCGTAGCAGGGTGGTTTCATACACCGAAAGAAAAATCTTTCAGTCCACTTCAGTGGACTTTTGCTATTAGCCCGAAATTCATTTCAGGGCGGTTGATGACTAAACAGATGGGTATTAGCATTTTCCCTTTCTTGTATGAAACCACCCTGCTACAGGTTAATTGCGTAGGGTTGCCCCTTGGGTACCCAAGGGATATGACAGTAACAAATATCTACAACTTCGTTCGAGATTTCAGATCGATTACAATCGATTATTACGGTGCCGAGCCATGACAGATTCGATCGTCCCACCAGACATTATTGGTACCCGTCCGCGTACCGTAACTGGGGGTAATTCCATAACTGCTACCTGGAGCGTGTCCCATCGTATTGGCGATCGACTTGTAGAGCTTGGTGACATTGAAACAGCGCGGATCGCAATGCCCCTCACTGTCGAAGGTATCGAGGAGAAAGTGCGTTGTCACTTGGGGGAATTTGCCAGCAGCGAGAGCCGATCGCAAATAGAGGGCGAGGGCATAATTATATTGATTGTCGGAGTAGGGGGGATTGGGTAAGGTGGCAATATTGGGGTTGCTGACACTACAGGTGTTTTGATTGCCCCGTTCGGAGCGAACGCCCACTTGAACGATCTCGGCGGCGACTGTGGATTTGACGCGGGTATTGCGGATATTGAAATAGTTGCTCAGTGGCGCACAGGCACTGCTGAGGCTGGCTTCTTGGCCGGGATTAGCAACCGATCGATCGCCGCTATTGAAGCGGGTGCAAATTGATTCTACCGACCAGGTGGCGGTTGTATAGATGCGTCCGCTGGCTGCTGTTAATTTGCCGCGTGCTTCTTTGTGCTCGGAGGCTATTTCACCCGCGCTTAAGCCGAGATTGGCGAGGGCGGCATCGAGAGCTTGACGCTGGGCATTGGGGTTGGTCGATCGCCAGACTTGTCTGAGCAGCCGCTCGCGTTCGGGTTTGGCCAAAATATCGCTGGCTTTTTCAAATTCAGTGGTCGTCGGGCGACGCGGTTCGTAAAAATTGGGACGAGCTAAAACTGCGGTATTTTCGCGGGGGAGAAAGGCATTGACACCCAATCCCAAGGGGCCTCGCCCCAGGCGACGTTCGCGATCGAGTGTACTGGGAGCCATCACCACTGAGGTATCGTGCAAAATGAAGCGGGTATCGGCGAGGGCACTGACGGGCGCACTCGGACTGAGACTGCGACTGCGCAGATAAGCCGTAATTCGATCCCGCTCCGCTGCTGTCAGTGCTCGATTTGTATAGTTGGCTGGTGCTAGCGGCGATGTAGTAGGAGTAGGAGTGGGCAGGGGTGTGGCTGTGGGCGTCGGTGTCGTGGGTTGAGTAACGCTAGGGAGTGAATTTTTTGGTGGTGGTACGGGAATTGGGAGTTGGTAGTCGCTGGGGGTGGTTAATGGTGTGGCGGTGGGTAATTGTGGTGTTGATGTTGGCAATGGCGTGGGTAAAGGGGCACCGATTGGTGTTATCGGATTGGCGATGGTAGTTCTTTGCGCGATTCCCGTTCCAGGAGTCTGCGCCAACGGGTTGGGGGCTGCGTTCGATCTCGAATAGATCGAGATTGTGGCGACAATCGGTACCAAAAATAAGATCGCCAGTGTCAAAATCCGACGAGAACCAAAAATAAATTTAGACATGTGGTAGATGATAGTTGACGGTAGATCGCCGTTGGTAATGTCGCGCGGAGGGAGAAAATTGCGAAGTTATTAATATAGAGAACTCAGGCTCGAATACTAGTTGACTGTCCGAGTAAGCATTATCGCCAATTGCTGCTGCTAGACTGGCAAACAGCTATTTTAGTTCCACTGAATTGGAGATGATTGCGGCTTGCCTAAATCGATCGCTTCCGGATTTTGTTAAGATCGATTTAGCTTAAATATATTAATCGATCGTACTTTTAGTTTTAAACAAAATATGGTGTCTACTGTCACTACCGATCCAAATTTTCACCGCGTCGATGCCGCCGCTACGCTAGCAAATAGCTATCACAAAATTCGGCAAGTCAGCGAGCAAATTTGTCAACCGTTAGCCATAGAAGATTATACGATCCAAAGTATGCCGGATGTGAGTCCGCCCAAATGGCATCTGGCACACACTACTTGGTTCTTTGAAACCTTCTTGTTGCTGCCACATTTGCCAGGATACACGGTCTTCGATCCTCAATTTGGTTATCTGTTTAACTCCTACTATGAGGCTGTGGGCGATCGCCATCCTCGCCACCAACGTGGGTTGCTCTCGCGTCCGACGGTAGCGGAGGTTTATCGCTATCGCGCCCATGTCGATCGATCAATGAGCGCGCTCTTAGCCACACCTGCATCTGCCGACTTAGCAGATCTGGTTACTTTAGGGTTACACCACGAGCAGCAGCATCAAGAGTTATTGCTGACCGATATCAAACACATCCTCGCGCTCAATCCATTGCATCCTGTCTATCGCGAAGATCTGGCATCGCCACCCGCCGCAGCAACCCAACCGTTGGAGTGGTTGGCATATCCTGGTGGTTTGTATAGTATCGGGCATCAAGGCGGTGAGTTTGCCTTTGATAATGAGTCGCCTCGCCACCAAATATATCTCCGAGATTATCAATTGGCGAGTCGGTTGGTGACGAATGGTGAATATCTGGCATTCATGGAAGCTGGCGGTTATCGAGAGTCCAAATATTGGCTGGCAGAAGGCTGGATGACAGTACAAAGTCAGCAATGGCGATCGCCTTTGTATTGGGAACAAATTGATGGTGAATGGTGGGTGATGACGCTGGGCGGCTTGCAAAAATTAGATATCAATGCGCCGGTTTGTCACGTTAGCTTTTATGAGGCCGATGCTTATGCTACTTGGTGCGGCAAACGGCTGCCCACGGAAGCAGAATGGGAAGTGGCGACGGTAGATCTGCCCCAAGCTGGTAACTTTTTGGATCGCGACTTACTCCATCCCGCAGCTGCAAATCATCGCGACTATCAGTTTTTTGGGGATGTTTGGGAATGGACGCAAAGTGCCTATTTACCCTATCCTGGCTTTCAAATTGCCGACGGCGCGATCGGTGAATATAATGGCAAATTTATGTGCAATCAAATGGTATTGCGGGGCGGTTCCTGTGTAACTACTGCCGACCACATTCGTGCCACCTATCGCAATTTCTTTCCACCTTCAGCTCGATGGCAATTTTCGGGGATTCGGTTGGCAAGCTAATTCGATCGCGATTTACCTATTTTTGTTATATGCATTTGTTACAAAAATAAACCGTTGCTTTTTATACATAAATTAAGAAAATTTGATGTGGAAATAGAGTCGAACAAATCGACTGAAGCCATAGGCTGAGTGAGCATGGCTGCTAGGTATTTGCTACCAAGCTGGCCGTACACGTAAGTTCATTTGTAACGTATTCGTGACAATATAGCCGATTGTCGTATTGATGTTGCGGATAAAATTTGAGATGTTAAAGCTATGTACATTTAGAGATGAAAAGCTTACATGCAACAGCACAATGTACCGAGATCGTTGCCGACAAA
>NZ_JANPGM010000227.1:0-8314 GCF_031423935.1 Chamaesiphon sp. VAR_69_metabat_338 | reverse complement strand
TCACCACTCAATTGACCGCCGATTTTAGTATTTAACCGAGCTAAATTGAGATTGGTAGTTGTAAAGTTACCTTGCCAATTACCCCGAGCAAAAGTAAGATTTCGTGCTTGAATTTCTCCAGCTTTGAGTGCGATCTTACCTTGTCCTCGTGCCGAAATATTATCCGGCGTAATTTGCTGAAGATTATTACCACTGACCTGTAAACTACCGCTAACAATCCCTGGTGGTGGGAGCATTTTAGTCGTAGATGTTGGCGTACCATTAGTTTGTGCTAACTCGTGAGTTGCTAGTTGCTGGAGATCGAGAGCTTTACTAGTAAGATTAGCTTGCCACTGACCCCGATCGATCTTAATGCGATCGGCAATTATCTGTCCGGCTGGCAACTGTAAATTTAATTGTCCGCTGGCTTGCAATCGATCGATGCCGAGGTCGCTATTTAAACCAGTTACTTGAATATTACCGCCTAATTTACCACTGTAATTAGTTGCTAAATTGAACCCGCCAACTTTGGCTAATTGCTGGGTATCGACAATCTGCGGTCGTACATTGAGCCGCCAGTTAGTCTTGGTAATATCTCCTGTCGCCTGGATCTTGCCACCTGCGCCTGTCAGCGTCGCCCCGCGCACGAGCGTCGTACCTTGAGGTGTAATCTGAAGATCGGTAGTGACGGGATATGTTGCCTGGGGTGCATCGACCTTGAGATTGGTATATATTGCCGCGCCAGTGCCCTCGATCGTGCCGCGCGCCACAGTCTCACCTATTTTGACCTGCGTGGGTAATTTGGCACCATACAGCCGACTCAATGCATCACCAGCCAGCCGTTCGCCTTGGAATACAAAGCGAGTCTGGGGAGTTTTTAAAAGCTGAATTTCCCCTTGGGTAGTAACTTTACCGCCTAATTTAGGTTGAGCGGTGGCATTAATATTAATCCGACCGTCGGCCAATTTAAAGTTACCATTGACTCGATCGATCTGGACGCGATCGACTTGACTGAGTTGGGTGTTATTAAACTTGCCACTTAAAATCGGTCGATCTAATTTACCAGCCAATTGTAACTGAGCGACTGCCGCACCTGCTAATGGAAAAGGTGACTTAATATCGATGCTCTTCAGCAGATCTGGCAGCGTAATTGCCGCAGTTTGGGCACTCAATCGATAGCCAGTAGTGTAGTTAAGATCGCCGCTAACGACTCCAGCTACCCGATCGTATTTAGTACTGACACTATTAAACTTGACATCTCGCTCCGATACATTAATAAAGCCATTAATCTCATCTAAGCTGCGCGGCACCTTATTAATCGTCAGCTTGCCATTCCGTACCAACAATCTACTACTAATTAGTAGTTTTTTTTGCGGCTCAATCTCCAAATTCAGATCGCCATCTACCGTCCCGCGATCGATCCGAACTTGCGGGATTTTCACAATCCTCGTTGCAGCAGCAGCATCTACCGCTTGACCCTTAATAGCTAACTGGGTGGCACCAGTAGCGATGAGACTATTCCCGCTGACGCTGACTTGTCCGCTGCCAAACTGCGCGCCACCGTCATATTTAACTCGATCTTGCGCATCGTTAACATCAGCTTGGAGATTGATTTTATCGATCGCAATCGGCTGGGGATTGTCGCTATAAGGCAGGATTGTAACTACTGCATTCTCAATTTTTACCGTACCGACTTCTAACTTAATCGGCGGTGGCGATTGCTTATCTTGCGGTGGGATCGTCAACCATTCCCCACGTACATTTTGAGCCAGCGAAATTTTCGGTGCGACTACCCGCACATCGAGCTTTAAGGTGCGATCGATGACTAATTTGAGCGGATTGAAATTGACAAAAATATCTGGAACGACTAACTGGCTGAGATCGCTACCATTGGCGGGGATTTTGGCATTAGTAATATGGATCTCATTAAGCCAAATATCTTCGATTTTGCCAAGTTTAATCGGTCGCTTTAGACTTTTGGTTAATTCCTGCTCTAGCATCGGTACGAGCTGACTTTTTGCCCACGCTTGACCGATAACAATACCGACGATCGATAATAGACATAAGCCCAAACCAATGATGCTGCCAGTTTTTAAAAATAACTTCAGCCAACGACGAGAGCTAGGTGGTAAATTGCTTGTCAATTGCGGCTGCGGAGATTTTGGTGGAGGTGGGTCTTTCACGCTGAGCGAGACGGCAAGGTCAAAGTAGGTATAAAATCGAAGCGATAACTAATTGAAGCTAACCTATCTCTAGACGACGATCGCGAACTAACAGCCACGCGTTAATCGACATTTACTTAGGTATTGTGCCCAATGTTAACACCCGATCGACACGATCGCAATTTTCGTTTGTGTGTATCTATTTATCAGAGCGACGACGATCTCGATCGACCGCGATTTGTGACTCGATCTTGGTTTAAAATCGGGCATGGTTACTGCTACTAACGAACCTAACAGCAACGATACCGTCACTAAACTACTACACTGTATCGCCCAAGTCGATGCGATCTCGTTCATCTCAAACAGCCACTTCATGCGGAAACAAGCCAACAAATTCAGCCATCTCACAGCTATCGATCGTAGCAAATTATCATCCCCAGTTCAATTTTTACTCGATCGAGATTTGCTCGTAGGTAGAATCCTCGATTTTGGCTGTGGACTGGGAAATGATGTCAAACTTTTGAGAGGCAAAGGATTGGATATTACCGGCTACGATCCCCATTATCTACCGATCGATCTAGTTGGTAAATTTGAAACGATCGTCTGTTGCTATGTTCTTAATGTATTACTACCAGCGGAACAAGCTGAGGTGCTGATGAACATCGCCTATCTACTCAAACCTGGAGGCAAAGCCTATTACGCAGTCAGGCGCGATCTAAAGAAAGAAGGATTTCGAGAACACTACGTCCACAAAAAGCCCACTTATCAATGCACAGTCAAACTACCATTTAAGTCGATCCAACTTAATGAATACTGTGAAATATATGAATACGTTCACTATAACCATCAATGGAATTCACCAAACAATTGTATCTTCTGTAATCCCCATCGCAAGTTAAATTTACTGACCGAATCCGCTACTGCTTATGCCATGTTCGATGGCTATCCTTTGACTAAAGGTCATGTCTTAATCGTTCCCAAACGACACATTAGCAACTACTTCGATCTACCACCCAAAGAACAATCAGCTTGCTGGTTAATGGCAAATAAAGTTCAGTCAATCTTAACTACAGAATTTAAACCCGATGGCTTTAATGTCGGGATGAATATCAACAAAGCCGCCGGACAAGCAATGAATCATGCCACTATCCACGTTATTCCCCGTTATCAAGGCGATGCCAGCGGGGCGAAAAGCGGGATGCGATCGGTCATCCCCAAACCAGGTAGAATCGATCGATAAATTTAGATTTGTGGGTAGAGCAAAGCGAAATCTAACCTACAAGAATTTTGCCATGCGATCGACCGCCAGTTGCAATTTAGCCGGTTCGTGTACCAATGCAAACCGAACATATCCTTCACCCGAACTCCCAAAGCCAATTCCAGGCGATGCAGCCACCCCAGTTTGACAAACTAACTCCGTGCAAAACTCGATCGAATTACGCGCCCATTGCGGCGGTAATTTTGCCCAGATATACATCGTTGCTGCTGGTGTCGGCACTTCCCAACCGATTTCAGCTAAAGCCGTCACAAAAGTATCGCGACGCTGTTTGAAAGTATCCACCGTCTGCCGCACGCAGCTTTGCTCGCCACTGAGTGCGGCAACAGCACCGTGCAAAATTCCTAAATACTGATTGAAATCAACCACCGCCTTCACCTGGCGCAAGGCTTGAATTAAGTCCCGATTGCCGATCGCATAACCGATCCTAAATCCGCCCATATTATAGGACTTAGACATCGTAAAAAACTCGATCGACACGCTTTTCTCGCGATCGGCTTGTAAGATCGATGGTACCCGAACATCTCCAAACACCATATCCCCATAGGGAAAATCATGTACCAACACCAGATCGTGCTGCTGACAAAACGCAACTGCCTCTTCAAAGAAGGCTAGCGGCGCGATGGCAGTAGTCGGATTGTGGGGATAGCTCAACACCATCATCCGCGCTTTGGCGAGGGTTGGAGCCGGAATATCCCCCAGTACGGGTAAGAATCCATTGTCGGCATGTAAAGGCATGGGGTAGATCTCACCGCCAGCCAGATAAACGCCACCAGCATGGGACGGATAGCCAGGATCCATTAGCAGTGCCACATCCCCAGGTTCCAAGATCGCCAGCGGTAAATGAGCCGTTCCTTCCTGAGAACCGATTAACGGCAAAACTTCTGTTTCGGGATCGACACTTATCCCATATTTATTGGTGTACCAAGTTGCCACCGCTTCTCGAAATACTCGCGTCGCATTAAATAATAAATAACCGTGAGTAGTCGGATCGACTAATGCCGACTGAATTGCGGCGATGACATGAGGTGGTGTGGGTAGATCCGACGAACCCAGCGATAGATCGATTATCGGCTGTCCCAGTGCCCGCGCCTTTCCCTTCGCCCGATCCATATCGGCAAATACGTTACTTTTTAATGGTTGGAGCCGTTGGGAAAACTGCATTTTTCAGTCAGTTGATAGGGTTTCTGAGAGGATGTTTGAAAAGGTTTTTTTGATGTAGATCGTAGATTTCAATCCCCCAAACCCCCTTAAAAAGGGGGCTAAGATCCGGATCTTAGTAGAACGTAGGGTGTGTTATCGCGACAGCGTAACGCACCAAAGTGCTAGAAATTATGGTGGGCACTGCCCACCAGCTAGTTTCTAAACTAAAAATATTTGCTAAATTTCTATTTACTTATGACAGATTACTATCGAGGATCGTAGTTAATTTATCTTTGGTAATCGCACCTTCTAAAGTGTGGACGAGTTCATTACCCTTGAACAGTCGGATGGCAGGCACGCCTTCCACCTTATAAGCTTTGACAGTTGCGGGATTGGGGTCGATTTCCATCTTGACTACCTTGACACGATCGCTATAGTTACTAGCAATCCAGTCGATCGATGGTGAGACTAACCGACACGGCCCGCACCATGCAGCCCACAGGTAAACTAGGACTGGTAAATCTGACTGCAACACTTCGCTTTCAAATTGTGCATCATTAATGACGGTAACGCTACTCACTTTGCTAAACTCCACAAACGATCGTAAGGATATGATTCCCCTCTAGATTAGAGCAAAATGGAGCGAGGGGGTAGGCTTCAGTGCCGGTTCAACCAAATTGCTGTTAAGCCAGCGTTATCGGCACCCAAATAATCTTCTTCGAGACTATCGCCGATGTGCCAGGCTAATTTGGGCGCGCACTCATATTTACGCAGCGCGGCGGCGAAGATTTCGGGTTGAGGTTTGGCAGCACTAACTTCTGTCGAAATCGTCACCGTCGAAAAGAATCGCGTTAAGTCCAAGCCAGCCAGCACGGTATGCAGCCGCGAATCAAAATTTGAGAGCACTCCTAACTGGACGTTAGACTTTTGCCAATTTGTCAACGCGGGAATCACGTCGGGATAAATTTCCCACGCAGCAGGAGTGGTGAAATAGGCATATAAATATTCAAAAAAACCGTCGAAGTCACTAAACTGCTCGATCGCACCTACAGCAGTAAACGTCTGACGATTGATTTCCCGCCACCACTGGAATTCATGCATCGGGATCTCTGCAGCCGGAACTCCAGGAAAGATACAGGGAGGGGAGTTTTTAAAAGCAGTATAGAAGAATCGATCGAGTAATTCCGGCGCGCAATTGACACCATATTTACTAGCGACTTCACTATAAATCCCCCCAACACTACCCCGCACGCCAAATAATGTCCCCACCGCATCCAGACAAATAACTTGCGGTAACGTTAGCGAACTCGGAATATCTAGCAATGAAGAGTAATGATGTTGCATAAAACAAAGCGATCGCTATTCAGGGCAGATGGGATTTCTCATTATCGATCGAGACTGAAGCTTTAGCGATCGACTCGTTCCGTTAATTATATCCAGCTTGGGCAAAATAATCGATCGACCCTGCCTTTGCGTCTAACCTACTCTATCCTTGCCCGACGATCCCCCAGATCCTCGACTCCACCGCGAAATAACTTGTTAAGGAATTATTAGATCCCAGTTCCACCCACAGGGGATCGCCTATAGTGTCAAAAGGCATGGTTGCTAACGGCTCAAACTAGAGTCAGCGCGTCAAAATAGCTACCTGTAATCGATCCGAGGCTCAAATCGTTAGCGACGCCGCTCGCGATGAGGATCGCTTGAATAATTTGTTAGATTAACAATTAAGCCGTCCTCGCGATCGCTACAGTCGCACATCGCGTTGACAGGGATTTACGCAGAGTAAATCGTCATAGAGAATTTTACACCCGTTAGCACCCAGCATCGCGTTGGCGTAGCCTCTCGTAAGAGAATCGTCCCGAAATATACTAACTACTCGATTGGGCATCTCCCGATTTTAACTGCCTATGAATAGCTTTCCTTGGCTGACAACGATTATTTTATTTCCGATCCTTGCTTCCCTGGCGATTCCGGTGATTCCAGACAAAGATGGACGCACGGTGCGCTGGTACGCGCTGATTGTGGCACTGCTCGATTTTACGCTGCTCGTCTATACCTTTGCCAATCACTATGACATTCATAGCGACCAGTTACAATTGGTCGAAAGCTATACCTGGATTCCCCAAATCGATTTGAGATGGTCGGTAGGGGTCGATGGGATCTCGATGCCGTTAATCTTACTCACCGGCTTTGTGACTACCCTAGCCGTCTTAGCAGCTTGGCCCGTCACCTTCAAGCCCAAACTGTTTTACTTTCTGATGTTAATCATGTTCGGCGGGCAAATTGCCGTGTTTGCCGTTCAGGATATGTTGTTATTTTTCCTGGTCTGGGAATTAGAACTGATTCCGGTTTATCTATTCCTAGCAATTTGGGGCGGGAAGAAGCGATTGTATGCTTCGACTAAATTTATCCTCTACACTGCTGGCGGCTCCCTATTCATCCTTGTCGCCGCCCTAGCGATGGGATTTTATGGCGATACGATCAGCTTTGATATGCGGACGTTAGCCGCCAAAAATTACGCCCACAACTTCCAGCTATTCATGTATGCAGGCTTGTTAATTGCCTATGGGGTCAAATTACCGATTATTCCCCTCCATACCTGGCTCCCCGACGCACATGGTGAAGCTACAGCACCCGTCCACATGCTGCTAGCTGGCGTATTGCTAAAGATGGGCGGATATGCGTTGATTCGGATGAATGCTGGCATGTTACCCGATGCTCACGCAACCTTTGCACCAGTATTGGTCGTATTGGGGGTAGTCAATATCGTCTATGCTGCGCTGACATCTTTCGCCCAACGCAACCTCAAGCGGAAAATTGCCTATTCTTCAATTTCGCACATGGGATTCGTGCTGATTGGGATTGCTTCATTTACCGATTTAGGAATGAGTGGTGCCGTCTTACAAATGGTTTCCCACGGCTTGATTGGGGCGAGCTTGTTCTTCCTAGTCGGTGCAACTTACGATCGCACCCACACCCTAATGCTCGATGAAATGGGCGGTGTCGGTCAGAAGATGAAGAAGATTTTTGCAATGTTTATCGCTTGTTCGATGGCGTCGCTAGCTTTACCAGGCATGAGTGGCTTCGTGGCCGAACTGATGGTCTTTGTCGGCTTCAGTACCAGCGATGCTTACACGTCTGAGTTTAAAGTGATTATGGTATTAATTGCCGCGATCGGGGTAATTCTCACGCCGATTTATCTACTCTCAATGCTGCGAGAAATCTTCTACGGCACTGAAAACAAAGAACTAGTCGAACACGAAGAGTTAATCGATGCCGAACCCAGAGAGGTCTTTATTATTGCCTGTCTGCTCGTCCCGATTATCGGTGTCGGTTTCTACCCCAAACTCCTCACCCAAATCTACGATTCAACCACGACCACCCTCACCGCCCACCTCCGCGATTCCGTCCCGACAATTGCCCACAAGCAATCCAATCCCGTCGCACTAGGCGAATTTTTCCGCGCGCCCAAACTCGTCAAATCGAGCGAAGGTTAACCCTCGATCGAGAACTAAATCCTCTACTTACTCCCAAAACTCCCGCAGCATGTGGGAGCTTTTTTTGAGCTTTTTCGATCGAGATGTTATAATTCATTGATATGATGTCAGATCTATGCGATCGACGCATCGGGATGTAGCGCAGCTTGGTAGCGCACTGCTTTCGGGAAGCAGGGGTCGGAGGTTCAAATCCTCTCATCCCGATTTAGCTGAAATTTAGACACAGAAGGGTTCCAAGAGGGCATTTACCGCCATCA
>NZ_JANPGM010000226.1:0-2538 GCF_031423935.1 Chamaesiphon sp. VAR_69_metabat_338 | reverse complement strand
TAATAACTTAACAACCACAGCAGACTGGTAGTACTAGCCAAAAACGCCGTCTCCACCATCACGATCGGTGGCTGACTGATGGGCGATCGATCGACCGTTCCGGACTGCGGTTCGACTGAGGATTGATGCTCGATGGGAGATGCCAAAGGATTGCCTCGATCGCCTGCACGATCGGCTAAATGAGTTATGATGAAGATTGAGTTTGAGTGAGCTTATCAGTTCTAATTGTAGATCGACTCACTACCAATCTAAATATTCGATTTCGGCAATCGACAATTTAATAGCGATCGATTCGCTCGACACGATCTCGGGTGGGGATTCAGCGCAAACCAGCATATTTTAGACATGACCGCAAATACCGCACACATCGCTCAGCCGATTGCCCTCGATCCCCATCAAATCGAGATTCGGGCCGTGCGAGAAGAAGAAATACATTGCGTCGCGGAAATTATTACTCGCAGTTTTCATTTCGATCGGGGGTGGATGGGGTGGTTTACCCCATTATTTAAGCTAGGAATTGCTGAAGATCTACGGCACCGTCTGCGCAGCCATGCGACCAGTGCTAACCCCGCCAAAAGCCAGCAGCAAGTTTGCTCGATCGCGGTTTATCCCGATCGCGGTCAGATGCGCGTCATCGGCACGATCGAAGTCGGGGTCAGGATTAATAATTATCGCCAAACCACACCGCAGCGATATGTCTATATCTCCAATCTTGCAGTCAGCCGCGACTTTCGCCGCCGGGGTGTAGCGATAGAACTAATTACGAGTTGCGAACAATTGACCAAGACGTGGGGCTATTCCAAAATCCATCTCCACGTAATGGCAAATAACGAACGCGGTCGCAATTTATACCAAAAATTGGGTTACGAGATTGTATCTAGTGAATTTGTCTGGTCGATTCTGCCTTGGCATCGACCGGAACGGTTATTTTTGTGCAAAAATCTCTAGCAAGCTGCGATCGCGATCGCTGCAAATAGCGATAATATTCGATCGAAAACATATTGCTAAAAATAAGGGGTGCGCCGCCAGATAATCATTCGGATCTGTCGATGTCGATCTCTATGCCCTCAGCTTACAAGCTACAACCCCGTCTGAGTATACGCTCGACTGGCGATCGCGCATGATAAGCGGTGGTTAAATCGAGCCAATGTTACATGTAGCAAAAAATAAAAACATCCTAGCGTTCGGCACAATCCGAGCGCATCCGCTAATTTACTTAACCATGGAGCGGTCGCGATCGGTGTGGCGATCGCTAGCTTAATCGTCCAAAAACTTCGGTAATTAATGTTACCAAACCATCAGCTACAAATAGCGTAAATTAGGAGTAGGGCACTAAATTCGCTAAATATTTAGTCAATTTTCTCAATATAATAGTAAATTTGAGTAACAGATGCTCAACGTGCGAGATTTTAGTGGAAAACACCAATGTTAAAAATGCATACAGTTCAGCGATTTTTGCCCATCCTCGCACTAGCTAGTTGCCTGGTGGCAGTTATGCCGGTCGTCGTTAGGTCGCAGAGCTTACCGGGCTTTACGCTATTTAGTGGCGTCGATCCCAGCAATCAACTCAGCTATCGCTTAGACTCTGGCAATCGCAATGCCACCGATCGCTATCAGCTCAAGATTCCTGGCTCCAAAATCAATCGCTTGGGTGCCGCCCAAATTCAAATTAGCTATCCAGATTATTACAAAGGTAAATTCGACGATAAAGCGATCGAAGTCTTGGTTGGTGACAAAAAAATTCCCATCCAATCTGTAGTCTGGAATCGAGAAAATCAAACCATCCAAATCGATCTCGCTCAGAGAATCAAAACCAAAGGAGACATCGAAGTCGTCCTCAGTAACGTCCAGAATCCCGATAGTGCTGGCATGTATTATTTTACTTGCCAAGTCAAAAGTAGCAGCGAATTCCCAGTAGCGCGTTATGTCGGTACCTGGGTTATGAGTATCGACTAGATCTAGCGGCGATCTCTAGTCAATCGAAAAGGTGGCCGATCGTATATCGGCTACCTTTTCTATTGCTAGAGCGAAGTGGATATAGATGTTAGGATCTGTGCATATACTTTTGCAGGAGGTGTCGTGATGACAGTTGCCAGCCAGAAAATGACACTAGCACAATTCCTTGCCTATGATGATGGCACGGATAAGTTATACGAACTGGAATATGGAGAGCTGATTGACATGCCTGCTGAGAGCGATCTGAATCAGAGAATTGCATCCTTTTTGTTTGCCTTTTTTCTGGGATTAGGCATTCTCAGCTATCGACTGAGGATTGGAGTAGAAATTGCAGTCAGTGGCTCGCGCACATCTGTGCGAGTACCCGATTTGGCGATTTTGTCTGAAGAATTAGCAGCAGAAATGGATGGTGCGAGTAGATCGATTGTCTTAATGGATATGCCGCCACCATTATTAGTAGTGGAAGTTGTCAGCCCCAACCAGGAGAAAAGAGATTATCGATACAAACGCACGGAATATGCAGCGCGAGGCATTGCTGAATATTGGATCGTCGATCCGTTGGCTCAAAAGGTAACGGTGTTG
>NZ_JANPGM010000225.1:0-4812 GCF_031423935.1 Chamaesiphon sp. VAR_69_metabat_338 | reverse complement strand
TGCACTGAATACTGCCAGTCTCGCTTTCGGTGGCGACACGCTCGCTGTCGGTGGCAAAGTGGCAATGATGCCGATCGCCTTAGGTACGGCGGACTTTATGGTTCACCATATCCACGCTTTCACCATTCACGTCACCGTGTTAATTCTCCTCAAAGGTGTCTTGTTTGCCCGTAGCTCGCGGTTAATCCCCGATAAAGCTAATTTGGGCTTCCGCTTCCCCTGCGATGGCCCCGGTCGGGGTGGTACTTGCCAAGTTTCTGGTTGGGATCACGTCTTCCTCGGTCTGTTCTGGATGTATAACTCCATCTCGATTGTGATTTTCCACTTTAGCTGGAAAATGCAGTCGGATGTCTGGGGGACAGTGGCACCTGACGGTACCGTGTCTCACATTACTGGCGGTAACTTCGCTGCTAGTGCGATCAACATTAACGGTTGGTTGCGTGACTTCTTGTGGGCGCAAGCTTCGCAAGTCATCAACTCTTACGGTACGGCCTTATCTGCTTACGGTCTGATCTTCCTAGGCGCACACTTTATCTGGGCATTTAGTTTAATGTTCCTGTTTAGCGGTCGCGGCTACTGGCAAGAACTAATCGAGTCGATCGTTTGGGCGCACAACAAGCTCAACTTTGGGCCAGCAATTCAGCCTCGCGCTCTGAGCATTATTCAGGGTCGGGCTGTGGGAGTCGCTCACTATCTCCTTGGCGGGATTGCGACAACCTGGGCATTCTTCTTAGCTCGATCGATCGCGATTGGCTAACGAGGCAAGACGTCTTTTGTGATAGCTGTTGGCAAACAAATTAAAAAAACTGCCAACAGCTATCGATCGAATCTGGATTTCCAGGTTCGGCACCATCACTAAACATGATGCTAATCAATGCCACACGAGATGGTTACAGTTAGCATCATCTCTACTGTAATCATCTCGCCTGTCCGCGAGGAAATCCGATAAGAAAACTATGGCAACTAAATTCCCCAAATTTAGCCAAGACCTCGCACAAGATCCGACCACTCGGCGGCTCTGGTACGGGATTGCCACGGCACACGACTTTGAAAGCCACGATGGCATGACGGAGGAAAATCTTTACCAAAAGATTTTCGCAACTCACTTCGGTCACCTGGGCATCATCTTCCTCTGGGCTTCTGGCAACCAGTTCCACGTAGCTTGGCAAGGCAACTTCGAGCAGTGGATCAAAGATCCACTCAACGTCAGTCCGATCGCACATGCAATCTGGGATCCCCATTTTGGGCAGCCCGCTGTTGATGCTTTCACTCAAGGTGGCGCAACCAATCCAGTCAACATCGCTTATTCTGGCGTTTACCAATGGTGGTACACGATCGGGATGCGGACAAATGATGACTTGTATATGGGGTCGATCTTCTTGCTCCTCCTCGCTTCAGTCATGCTGTTTGCTGGTTGGCTGCATTTGCAACCCAAATTCCGTCCCAGCCTGTCTTGGTTCAAGAATGCTGAGTCTCGTCTCAATCACCATTTATCTGGTTTGTTTGGGGTCAGTTCTCTAGCTTGGACGGGTCACTTAGTTCACGTTGCCATCCCCGAATCTCGCGGCCAGCACGTTGGTTGGGACAATTTCACCAGTACTCTTCCCCACCCAGCCGGGTTAACCCCCTTCTTTACGGGTAATTGGGGCGTATATGCAGAAAATCCGGATACAGCTCAACAGATGTTTGGCACAGCCCAAGGTTCTGGGACAGCAATCTTGACTTTCTTGGGTGGTTTCCATCCTCAGACTCAATCCTTGTGGTTGACTGATATGGCGCACCATCACCTAGCGATCGCGGTAATCTTTATCGTTGCTGGGCACATGTATCGCACCAACTTCGGCATCGGTCACAGCATTAAGGATATCCTCAATGCTCACAAACCACCCGGAGGCAGACTGGGCGATGGTCATAAAGGTCTTTATGATACCATCAACAACTCCCTTCACTTCCAACTCGGGTTGGCATTGGCTTCGTTAGGTGTGATCACTTCTTTAGTGGCTCAACACATGTACTCCATGCCGCCTTATGCGTTCTTGGCGCAGGACTTTACCACCCAAGCTTCGCTATACACCCACCACCAGTATATTGCTGGGTTCTTGATGGTTGGTGCTTTCGCTCACGGTGCGATTTTCTGGGTGCGTGACTACGATCCAGATCAAAACCGGAACAACGTGCTCTCGCGGATGTTAGAGCACAAAGAAGCGATCATCTCTCACTTGAGCTGGGTGTCGCTGTTCTTAGGTTTCCATACCCTCGGCCTCTACGTGCATAATGACGTTGTAGTTGCCTTCGGTACGCCTGAGAAGCAAATCTTAATCGAACCAGTATTTGCCCAGTTCGTTCAAAGCAGCCACGGTAAATTACTCTACGGTTTTGATACTCTCCTTTCAAATGCCGATAGTTTAGCTTCCACTTCCAGCGCAGCATATCTGCCTGGCTGGTTAGAGGCAATCAACTCCGGTACGAACTCCTTGTTCTTGACGATTGGCCCTGGTGACTTCTTAGTTCACCACGCGATCGCACTTGGACTCCACACCACCACCTTGATCTTGGTCAAAGGTGCGCTGGATGCCCGTGGTTCCAAATTAATGCCCGACAAGAAAGACTTCGGCTATGCCTTCCCTTGCGATGGTCCTGGTCGTGGTGGTACTTGTGACATCTCTGGTTGGGATTCCTTCTACCTAGCGATGTTCTGGATGCTCAACACCTTAGGGTGGGTAACATTCTACTGGCACTGGAAACACTTAGGAATTTGGCAAGGTAACGTAGCGCAATTCAATGAGTCCTCGACTTATCTAATGGGTTGGTTACGCGATTACCTCTGGCAGAACTCCTCTCAGTTAATTAACGGCTACAACCCTTACGGGATGAATAACTTGTCTGTATGGGCATGGATGTTCCTCTTCGGACACCTCGTCTGGGCAACTGGCTTTATGTTCTTAATTAGCTGGCGTGGTTACTGGCAAGAGTTGATCGAAACGGTTGTCTGGGCACACGAGCGGACTCCTCTTGCGAACTTGGTTCGTTGGAAAGACAAGCCTGTTGCAATGTCGATCGTTCAAGGTCGGGTTGTCGGTCTAGCTCACTTCACAGTCGGCTATATCCTCACCTACGCCGCCTTCTTAATTGCCTCTACTGCTGGTAAGTTTGGATAGTTAGTTCTGAATTTATCATTAGTTAAATAGAATCCCTCGTCACCTAGTGGCGGGGGATTTTCAATATAAAATTGGGCAATCTGATTTAGTTTGTTTTTTACGCACCGACAATATTCATGAAGGTCAAAGAAGCGATCGCGATAATTGAAAGTGATGGTTGGTATCTAGTGAGAACTCGTGGTAGTCATCGACAGTATAAACATCCAATTAAATCTGGTCTAGTAACGATCGCAGGTAAATTCTCAGAAGATTTGGCAACCGGAACGGCAAATAGCATTTTGAAACAGGCAGGGCTGAAAACGAGTAAGATTGAAGAAGCCAACCCAGAGTCGGAAATTACTGAAACAGACCATTTGGAGGACTCCGAATAATGCGTTACGCCACAATTATCGAGCAGACGCCAACGAACTATTCTGCATATGTACCCGATCTGCCAGGTTGTATTGCCACGGGTGCGACCGTTGAGGAAGTATCGGCACAAATCCAAGCTGCTATCTCTTTTCATCTCGAAGGCTTGCAATTGGAAGGACTACCAATTCCAGCATCAACAACTATTTGTGAATATATTGAAGCTGCGTAGTTAGCCTAAACTTAACAACTGTTAGAAATTACTAACATCGGCTATCGGAGGATGTCGATCGTTCAAGGTCGCATTGTCGTTGGTATAGCTCACTTCATAATCGGCTATATCCTCACCTATGCAGCCTTCTTAATTGCTTCTATTGCTGGTAAGTTCGGATAGTTAATTTCTGAAGTTATCATTAGTTAAAAGAATCCCTCGTCACTTAGTGGCGGGGGATTTTTAGGCTCCAATTGTAATTAACCCTTTATAGTCTGAACTATGATTAAAATGATTGACCGATCGATTATGATGAGCTAATATCCTGTAATCTTAGTCTATCTGTTAATCTGTCAAATCATAGTTCAGGCGGTATATTATTAGACAGTCTAACGACTCAAAGAGAACGAGAAGATTATGAAAACACCTCATTCTAATCCAGCTCCAAATGATAAAGATGATTTAGTAGCCGAATACACTTTTGACTATACCAAGGCAAAACCTAATAGATTTGCGACGCAAGATTCTATCTATAAGCCATTTTTAGAATTTTCAGTTACGCACATAGACGAGGGTGTTATTGGAGAACTAAAGAAATTCACAAAAACAGCTTTTAATATTGATGACGTATTATCATCTGTTAGTGAATTAAAATACACAAAAATATTAAACAGCCTTATTAATTGTTATGCAGCCATAATATTTGAAGGCGGTCGCGTCGAATTCACAAAGGCAAGTACCTTCTAACAAGGTTCGTTAAAATATGTATGGTAGGTACAGCCCACCATACATATTTTAGACAAACTATATCTGAAAATTAGATATATTTTAGGACTTTAAATCGAAAGCTTTCTCGATATTTGACATGGTACGGAATAGTTTAAGTTTTCGATCGGGAAAAGCTTGAAAATCAAATCTTTGATAAAACTTGACCGCTTCCGCATCGATCGCATCTACAACTACAGCAAAAGAAGCAGTCGCTTTACTAATGCGCAGACTGCGATGTAGAGCATCCATAATTAATAATTTTCCCCACCCATAGCCTCGATAATCATTCGATACTGCCAATCTGCCAATGAGATTGACACCAACAAT
>NZ_JANPGM010000224.1:0-5543 GCF_031423935.1 Chamaesiphon sp. VAR_69_metabat_338 | reverse complement strand
CGACTAAATAGATCGATCGTCTAATCGATCGCTCGCAAGAATAGAGACAAATAGAGGCATCTGTAAACAGATGCCTCTATTTTCGCGAGATAGAAGTTAACGCTCTCGATCCCAAATAAAATCTGCAACTTGGGGTTGGAGCAACAAGTTATCACCACTGAGCAAAACAGTTTTTTGCGTAAATTTACTATTACCCATTCGCCGCAAGACGCGATCGGGAATTCCATAGCCGTAGATAATATGCGAACTCCCAGCAATGACGATCGTTTGATGGCGCGGATTATTTTTGGCAAAATTGGCCACTCGATCGGCCATCGTTTCATCCCATAATAATTGAGCGGTATAAAACCTGTCGAAACTTTTACTAGAGATCGACACAATGCCAGCGTGTTGACGATAACTGCCCAAAATCATCTGCTGATATTTGACATTAGTGCGATCGATTTGGTCGAAGGGCGGAATATATTGCCGCTCTGTGGGGGTTAAACTTTCCAAACCTTGTTTGGCAGCCTTGCGAGTAATTTCCGTTGGTGTATTGAGCGCGATAACTGGCAGCCGATTCGCTTTGGCAAATTCCAAAATCGGCGCGTAAGATTCCCAGCTAAAGCCCCAACGTTTATCGAATTCTGATTGCTTGCGCAGTTCGGCAGCACTCAGTTTGCCTGCTAAATAAAGATCCAGTAAGGGTTGCGCTGGACGTTGAAACATTTCCATCCCGATCGCGAGCTGCGGGTTATGCTTAAATAGAGCTTGGATAATTGCCAGCTGTTGCTGGCGATCGGCTAAGCGATCGTGAGTTTCACCTAGATACACGACATTTGACGTCTTGAGCCGATCGACGATCTGTTGTTGCGATGGTGTAAACCTGACCTCACTTTGTGCTGTCGATTCGGCATTGGCTGTCGGCATTGTCACGATCGTATTACTAGCGACAATTACAATTAACCCCCATACAAGTGCGGTAATCTGGCGTATATTCATCTCTAGGCTGCATACTATATTCAGTTAACATAACGCACAATATCTTTGTCCGCCCAGTCAACCGGAGATAATCGATCGTGGCCGAAACTACAGATATTCGCTCTCAAAAACCCGCCGATAGTGCGATCGAAAAGTTAAGCTACCAAGCCATGGCTGCCAATTGGTTTGAATACCCGATCGTGGTCTATCCCCATCACACCGATTATGGGGGTATTGTCTGGCATGGTGCTTATCTCACCTGGATGGAAGAAGCTCGCGTGGCTTGTCTCAAGTCGATCGGGATTGATTTTGCCGATTTGGTGGCTGTGGGTTGCGATCTGCCGGTGGTAGATTTATCGCTGCGCTATCATCGCGCCCTCAAAATGGGCGAATCAGCGATCGTCAAAACGCGGACGACCGATATGGCCGGGGTACGAATTATCTGGGAATACGAGATCCAGTCCGTCGCTGGCGATCTGACTTATCTCACGGGGATGGTAACGCTGGTCGCTGTCGATCGCGAAAAAGGTAAAATTATGCGCCAATTACCCACGACAGTCCGCGATGCGTTGGTCAAAATGCGAGAGTAGTCGATCGTTAGCTAACATTTACAGTCGAGCTTTCAGGCTGCTTGACATCATTTTTCGCCTGCCAATAGATTTCTTCCAAACCCACTTGAAAATCTTCCGTCATCCAGACTAAACCGGCTTGAGTAACCTGTCCGTCTACAATCGTCACTAGGGAAAAGTTGCGCACCGTCCGTTCGATCGTTGTCAGGATGCGCGGACACCGAGCGGCATTAAGATAAACCGTCCCCGGACGCACGACAATCGGCTGTCGCAGGCATTCCTTGGTGTGTCGGAGTTTATGGTGCATGTGGCCGAATGTCACCAAGGGAATCGATTTTCCCTGTGCTTGTAGCCGCGCGATCGCCGCAGCTAGATCCGGATCGCCATAATCACCACCGATCGGTTCGCCCCAATCCTTGCCACAAATCGACTCTGGCTCCTCACCTAATCCCGTAGGGCCATTATGACCGATGATAATTAGCTGCTCGCAAGTTGCTTGCATCCCCATCTCGACAATGCGATCGGTAGATGCGGCAAAACTATCGATTCCGTACCGTTCTTGATAAAAATCTCGATATTTCCACTCCATCCCGCCCCAACTAAACGGGCGACTGCCTACTACCGTAAGATTGAATTGCGGAAAATCTAACTTGCCATAACCCACAGAACTAGCACCCAACAGATCGATCTGCTGCTGGACTCGATCTTCAATCTTCGGGTCGTAAGGGCTTTTGCTGCGTCCCCAATCGCTGGCTGTATACCAAGCATCGTGATTGCCAAAGATCGCCGCCTTGGGCATGTCGATTGCCGCCAACCGACTGACTAGTTCGACGGCCTCATTGCCAAAGTCACCCACAAATAAGACCAAATCGATATCTAAATGTTGGAGCGCGATCTCATCCGCATCCTCCCATTGGTCGTGAACATCACCAACGATCGCAATTCTAATCGGTTTGGTTGGATTTTCCAGCATGATTTTGACGAGCACTCCACTTGCGCCTTCATCATTATAAGGGACAAGTAAGGCTCCTTGGGGCTGACAGGTGACAACCATCGATCGCCAATCGATCGAGTCGTGGTCGGTATTAAGGAGTTTTATAAGTATAGAAGCGATCGAACAATCCGATCGATTCGACCCGACCGTTGAAGTTGACTGCCGGAATCGAGATATCCGATCGATAGATGCTAAATAATCCCCAGTCTTGGCGCGTCGTTGTCGCCGCTAGTAACGGTTTAAGTTGCGGCATGTAGGCTTCAATCGCCGCCCGACATGGCTCCTTAACCAACATACCCAAGCCCCCAGACACGCGATCGCATTCTGCTCTAGCTAGGTTGCCAGCCTGCTCGACTGCATAGTTTTCATAAGCCACTCGATCGGGATTGGTCAAAAATCCCAGCCCACCTACACCCATAAGCCCCACCAACAATACTTGCCAGCCTTTCATACCGTATCAAACTCACACACTAAAATTATTCTACTCCAAACCCTAGACTAATTTAGTCAAATCATGCTATATTGATCTCTACATGTAAAGCATGGCGAGCGTCGCCTAGTGGTTATGGCAGAGGTTTGTGGTGCCTCCACTCGCGGGTTCGAATCCCGTCGTTCGCCCTCTTCGTTTGTTACAAAAAATCCCTGACTTCGGTCTAGGGATTTTTTGCGTTAGTAATTGCCTGAAAATAGCATTCAAGTTATCTGAAACTTAGCAACGAAATACTTCTGAGCATACTTGCTGCCTCTCTGCTAACCTGTTGATGCCTTCGCGAATGATAAGTTGGAGAATCTTTGAGTTTAGAAAGTAAATTCTCAAGTAAGTTTTTGGCAATATCAGTATTACCGGCTTGGATTTCAATTTTTGCTAACATGATGGCGGATTCAGGATGTCCCTAACAATAAATATCTTCTGTTAAATGCAACCTGGCGATCGACCATTTAGACAAATTAAATAGCACTTTTGCATAAAGTAGCGAGGCATCACCCTGAAGATGTTTGGGATCTATTTTGAGTAATAATTCTAAATGTAGAGCAGCGACAGCAAATCGCTCTCGATCGAATGCTACTGATGCGGCACCCCATAGAGCATAAGGATTTTTTGGTTCTTTGATTAATGCTCTCTGGTACGCTAATTCGGCTCGGTCGAGATCGCCTAATTCTAGTAATATGTTTCCTAGTATTAAAAATTGGTAGGCTTTACCAATATGTTTAGCTGCAATTTTAGCTCGATGCAATTCTTGCTGAAGTTGAATGCGCCTGAGTGGATTAATAATCTTACGAGATTGTGAGGTGGATTGTCGATCGATAAAATAAACTAAAGCTCCAGGGAAATAGCCAAAGAGTACGATCCAAAACCAGTTAGATCGAGTGCTCTTGTCCTGGGAGCAATCGGTTAACATCCAAATCCAAAATCCAGTAATAATAAATACCAGTGTTGCTGACATAATGTCTATAGATCGACGCTATTTACCTCGATTACATTATTCAACCTGTTATTGCGCCTATCAGGATACAATCTGAATTGTGGATACAAAGACAGCCAAGACCGCGACATAGAAAAAGCTAAAGTTCATTAATGGGAGTATCAAACTAATGCGAAAACTGAGAACCCTTGAGGAGGCTACCAAAGGCTATTTTCGCGACCATCCTGAAGAAATCGATGATTATCTGACGGAAATTTTTCAAGATTTTGCTGAAGATAATGACACTCGCATATTACTGTCATCATTGCGAGTTCTGGCTCGCGATCGAGTCGAGCAAGTGCCACAGGAAAATACTTGTAACTTACCAGGGTATCCTGGCTGATTAGAGGCTTGGTTGAACTAGTTCGTCTTGTCTTTTTTGAGAGTAGTTAATAATTCCTGTAAGCGATCGACCTGCTGTGCTTCCGCTCCATATCGCCAAGCCGTATACGATCGAGAGATTTCACTAACTACCGTACTGAGTGAAGACGATCGGTTATCCCGAACGGTTTGGGCATATTCCAGTGGCGTTTGGGCGGGGTGTTTGGGGATAGTAAGATTGGCTAACATTTGTTGATAAATGCGCTCCACTGGCGATAACTGTTTCAACCATTGGCGATGTCGCCATTTGTGGAATTGTTGCCAGCTCCACCAACCACAAAACGCCACGGAAATTGCGATCGCAATGCCGCTAAAGATGCCCAACCAACCTCGATCGAATAGACCGAAGAATAGCGAGATACCGACAACTAACCAGCCAAGCGTTAACGACCACGCATAGGCGAGCCAAGCGGTAACAGGCGAAGGCAACCAACTTGCTACCCAATTCCACAGTTGCTGGAGCGTGCTAAAAGTTTGGTCTTCATCGACACTTGGAGGGGTCAAGGGGTGCCCTGGAATCGGGTCGAAGGCAAACCAACCATACTCGGGAAAATAAACCTCTGTCAGGGCGTGAGCGTCGGTATTGGAGACTTCATAGTATCCAGTGAAGGGGTTGAAGTTGCCAGGATCGAAGCCGACAGCTAATCGAGCGGGAATGCCGATCGAGCGGAGCATCATGGTATAAGTAGTGGCAAAATGATCCGCATAGCCACCAGCTTCGCAACTAGTCGATTTGCCTTCACAACGGAACAGAAACCAACTGGCTAAATCTTCGCCCTCAGGAACTCGATCGAGCGTCAGCGGATTTTGAGGGAGGCGATAATGTTGTTTGAGATATTGGGCGAGATAGAGAGATTTAGCGTAGGTAGATGTTAGAGCTGGGCTATTTTTACCAACTTGTTGCTGTGGTGCGCGATCGACTAGATCTTGGGTGTATTTTTGCAGTTTGGCTGAGATGTTGTCAGGGATTTGCAGGTAATAATTACTAATCTTCTGGGGATAATTAGTGCTGGCCCGTTGGCGAAGCCTCTCCGCTGGAGAATCGAGTAATTGGCGATCGCGCAAGGGGACTTGAGACACTACTGTATAAGTCAAACCTTGATGCAACCCCACTGGCGATCTCATCAAACCTTCTGGATCTAGGGCAATTTCTGGTGTGGGAAAATATAATTCATT
>NZ_JANPGM010000223.1:0-3115 GCF_031423935.1 Chamaesiphon sp. VAR_69_metabat_338 | reverse complement strand
TATCCCCTATCCCCTATTCCCTACCCCCTACTTCAACTTATTCATCCACTCCCGTGCCTGCTGATACCCACCGAGATCTTGTTGTTGTTGAAATAATTTAGCAGCTTGAGTGAGATCGCGTTTTGCGCCACGCCTGTCGCCTAAACCATGGCGGCTGACTGCACGGTTGTAATAAGCATCGGCAAAATCGCGATTGCAGCGGATCGATTGATTGAAATCGCGAATTGAAGCAGGGAGATTGCCAGCCATTGCATTGACATTGCCTCTGCCATTGTAAGCATCAGCATTATTGGGTGCTAGCTCAATGGCTCGATCGAAATCCACCAGCGCACTTTTGAGATGATTGAGCATCGCGTAGGCAAAACCCCGATTGCTATATACTTCGACCCGCCGGGGCTGCGTTTCGAGTGCGGCAGTGTAATCGGCGATCGCTCCAGCATAGTCCTCTTGCTCCTGTTTTTTCATCCCCGCCTCAAATAGATTGTCGCGCTCAGCAACAAGCGGTTGCGGTGATGTGGCTACTCGATCGAATGCTAAGGATGGATTTAGTGCATGCCCTAAGACACTCTGTGTCTTACTAAACTCGATCGCACCAGCAAGAGCAATCAGCGTAACAGCCGTTTGGATGGGTTTCATAGACCTCTACAGATTGAAGGCGTATATCCTACATGGTAACTGAGTTTAGATCGACATTCAATTTTTCGATCGAGCGCACCAAAATCGACTCAGCAAAATAACTAGAGATCGTGACGATCAACTGCTAAGCTCAGTTATTTGCGATCCTGACGCCAGTGGTGTTCGGGGGATGAGATCTCTGACTATATAAATTAAATTTATGTGTCAGCAGTTGCCAACTGCTACCGATCGAATCATATAATTGTTAAAATTGATGAAGAATTTGCAACATACTGGGAAAACGCAGCCGTTATGGGTCGATTAGGGGTTTTACTATTGAATTTGGGCGGGCCGGAGCAATTATCGGATGTGCGTCCGTTCTTGTTTAACCTATTTTCCGACCCGGAAATTATTCGGATTCCGATCGCGGCTCTCCAAAAACCGTTAGCTTGGATTATTTCTACGTCGCGCGCCAAAAAATCCCAGGCCAATTATGAGAAAATTGGTGGCGGTTCGCCACTACGACGCATTACAGAAGCCCAAGCCCGCGCCCTTGAAAGTCAGCTTCAATTGCAAGGGGAAGATGCCAAAGTCTACATTGGAATGCGCTACTGGCACCCATTTACCGAAGATGCCCTGGCACAAATTAAGCAAGATGGGATCGAGCAATTGGTAATTCTCCCGCTCTATCCTCAATTTTCGATCAGTACTAGCGGTTCGAGTTTTCGGCTGATTGAAAAAATCTGGAAAGAAAATCCTCAACTCAAGCCAGCGCAATATACCGTTATTGCCGACTGGTACCAGGAGCCTGGTTATCTCCAAGCGATGTCCGACCTGATCTCTGCTGAAATCGATAAATGTCCCAATCCCGATCGAGCGCACATCTTTTTTAGCGCGCATGGCGTGCCAGTTAGCTACGTGCAAGAGGCTGGCGATCCCTATCAAACAGAAATTGAGGAATGCGCTAAGTTGATCGTACAAAAGATCGGGCGCAAAAATGAACATTCACTTGCCTATCAAAGTAAAGTTGGCCCGATCGAATGGCTGCAACCATATACAGAAGATGCGATCGTCGGACTTGCGGCTCAAGGCGTCAGCGAACTAGTGGTGGTGCCAATTAGCTTCGTCTCCGAACATATCGAAACCCTAGAAGAAATCGACATTGAATATCGCGAAATTGCTGAGGAAGCTGGCATTCATACCTTCAATCGCGTCCCCGCACTGGATACGAACCCCGTTTTCATCCAAACCCTAGTAGATTTAGTCCTCAGAGCCGCCGCAGCTCCCAGTCTGGATCTCGATCGAGTCACCCAGATGAAGAAGAAAATCAAGATGTATCCCCAAGAAAAATGGGAGATGGGTCTTACCAATGCCGCCGAAATCTGGAACGGTCGGCTGGCGATGCTCGGGTTTATCGGCATCGTTGTCGAACTAATTAGCGGTCGTGGGCCTTTGCATCTATTTGGGATACTTTAAATAGTTAATAATTGATAGTTGATAATTGATAGTTGGAATTTAGCATTGATGATAGTTGCAGTGTTTAGATGAGATCGGCCAATTGCCCTCTAATCCCTATTTCATATTTTCTTCCCCCTATTCCCTATCCACTATCCACTCTTCCCTAGATGAATATCCAACGTTGGATCGCGCGCCGCGAAGGACAATGGCAAGAACTTGATGGATTGCTCCAGCGTACCGAGCGGCGCGGAATGAAAACTTTAACTGCCAAGGAAATCGGGACGCTAGCTAGCTTGTATCGATCGGTAGCAGCAGACCTCGCCCGTGCCAATACCAATCAAATTGGGGAGACGATCGTCCAGGAACTCCAAGCCCTGACCACACGCGGCTACAGTCAGATTTATCGTGGTTCCAGACGCCAAGAATTACGCGACGCGATCGACTTTTATCTGTGGGGATTGCCCCAAGTATTACGCCAAACTTGGGGCTATACTGCCGTTGCTTTCGGGCTATTTTTAGTTGGTGCCCTAATTGCCTGGTGGTTCTCCTGGCAAGATGCTAGTTTTATGTCGCTCGTCGTCCCCCAATCGATGATTGAAAAAGTCCGCGATCGCCATCAGCTCTGGATGGGGTCGATTTTGGGGACAGAACCATTTGCAGCGAGTAGCATCGCGATTAACAACCTCAGCGTGTGTTTCCGGATGGTCGGTGGTGGCATTCTTGCTGGCTTATCGACGATTTATGCCCTGTTCTATAATGGCTTATTAATCGGAGCCGTCGCGACATTAGTCGGTCAAAATGGATTGGCTTATCCATTTTGGGCGTTTGTATTTCCCCATGGATCGTTAGAATTGCCCGCGATTTTTATTTCGGGTGGCGCGGGTTTATTAATTGCGCGCGGTTTATTATTTCCCGGTCGCTATCGGCGACGGGATGCACTAAAAATCTATGGCTTGCAAGCAGCACAACTAGTTATGGGCATCGTCCCGATGTTGCTAATTGCCGGGACGATCGAAGGTTTCTTTTCACCGCAGGAAGTAAT
>NZ_JANPGM010000222.1:0-7046 GCF_031423935.1 Chamaesiphon sp. VAR_69_metabat_338 | reverse complement strand
AGCCGAACCGGCGAAATTTTTTCGCAGTTTAATCCCCTCTTTCTTTCTCGGATTTGGCACGGCTAGCTCTAATGCGGTGTTGCCGATGGTCTTGAAAAATATGCAAGAAGATTATGGCTTGCGATCGGAAATTGCCAGTTTTGCCCTGCCGTTGGGTACGGCTCTAAAACGCGACGGCGCGACAATTTTACAAGGCTTTAATGCGATTTTTATCGCGCAGATTTATCACGTTCCCTTGACGCCATCGTTATTATTCGCGATCGGATTGAGTAGTTTCTTGGTTTCGTTTAGTACCCCTGGCGTGCCCGGTTCGGCTTTGATTACGATGGCAACGGTACTCTCGGCGGCAGGTTTACCCTTGGAAGGAATTGCCATTGTGGCAGGGATCGATCGGTTGACGGATGGGTTCAAAACCGTGCTGAATGTGGTTGGTAACAGTACCAATGCGATTCTCCTGAGTTTGTGGGAACCAGCCCCTGCTACACTAGCTCCATTGGTGGTAGCTCCCGTCGTGCAAGAATCCAGTATTCGCCATTAGAGATCCCCAGTAGCTACCTAATCATGCCAAAGATCGCAACTGCTGTGGCCATCTTCGGCATGATTATTGGGTTAGATAACTAAACTATTAATAATTATTCTCATCTATGTTGTCGTTTTTAATAAGTTATTTGTATCAAATCATCAGTTGATTTAAGTGTGCCTAGTAAAAATCTCCACGACCATAGTTGCTTTTCCTGAAATATATTGTGTGCGCGATGTCGTTGCTAGTTTAGGTGGAAGCTGCAATTAATTGCTCTAGACCTAGCTTTCATCCAGAAAGTCGAGAACTGCCATTGCGAATCCTTGCTCTCAGACTAACTGGCATCTCAGCAAAATAGCGTAGTAGTTGATGGGTGGATATTTGTCAATTGGCTTAATTGACGATCGGCTTATTGAGAATATTAGCTAGTTATTATAATGTGATAGTGCGAGAGCTTCAGCCAGCAATTTTTAGAAAAATTTGGTGCTGACGATCTCCGATCGATCTGCTCTCTACAGTAATTCGATGTCAATTTGTCAGTTGCAAGTACATTCAACCAAAAATCCTGCATCAATTGCCATCCAAGACGAGCGAGATCGACTGACATATCAGCAACTATCTCAGCGAGTCAACCAGTTAGCCAACTATCTCCGCAAGCAAGGAATCGAGCCGGATGTGCTTGTCGGAATTTATACTGACAGGTCGATCGCTAGCGCGATCGCCATTTTGGCAGTGCTTCAGGCGGGCGGAGCATATGTGCCATTAGATCCCACCTATCCATCAGAGCGATTGAGTGCGATTCTAGCCGAAACAAAATTACAATTAGCGATCACGCAACAACATTTAGCCGCAGATCTGTCGAACTGCGGGAGTGATGTATTTTCGATCGATACCCAATGGGCGGAAGTAGCCACCGAAAGCGCAGATTTCTGTGCCATCTACACTAATCCAGATCGGTTGGCTTATGTGATGTACACATCTGGCTCGACAGGTAAGCCTCAAGGCGTAGAAATTACGATCGAGCAGGTAGATTATTATCTGCAAGCGGTGAATGAGATCGTTAAAATTCGACCTGATGATGTTTATTTACTGTCAGCATCTTTTTCATTCTCTTCTTCGGTGAGACAATTATTATTACCATTAGCTAATGGGGCAAAAGTAGTAATTGCCGATCGAGAACACATGACTAATTTAGGTAGTCTCCTCGAACTGATCCAGACCGAAAAAATTACTATCTTTGATACGGTTGCATCTGTCTGGAATTATCTACTCGGTAGTCTCGATGAGCTAGAGACGCCTAGCCGTCAGCTCATGCATTCTCAGCTCAGAATGTCGATTTTCTCTGGTGGATTGCTTACAGCGCAACTATTAGATCGAGTGCGCAGTCAGTTTGCCCCAAAATCAGTACAAATCGTGAATATTTACGGTCAAACCGAAACAATTGGCGTCTGTGCTTATGTGGTACCCGATAACTTTAGTAAAACTGAAGGATATGCCCCCGTCGGTACTCCGTACCATCACAATCAACTATATCTACTAGATGAAGAATTGGCTCCTGTAGTTACTGGTGCAACTGGCGAACTATATGTCGCGGGGAAAAGTTTGGCGCGGGGTTATCTCCATAACCCGCAATTAACCGATCGCAAATTTATCATCAATCCGGTGGCAATCGATCGACAAGAACGACTTTACAAAACAGGCGATCTCGCGCGGTATTTACCCGATGGCAATTTGGAAATTGTCGGGCGGCAAGATTTCCAAGTCAAAATTCGGGGCATGCGGGTAGAAATTGAAGAAATCGAAACCGTCTTGATGCAGCATCCCGATGTGCGGCAAGCTGCCGTCGTCGGACATCGCAGCAGCTGGGCACTCGAAGAACAAACGATCGTAGCTTATATCGTACCAAATCGAGAGTCGATCGATATTCCTCAATTGCGCGCGTTTTTGAAAACTAAATTAACCGATTACGCGCTCCCATCGGCTTTTGAAATCTTGACAGCCCTTCCCCTTACCCCCAATCACAAATTAGATCGCAAACGGCTGCCAGCACCCAGACGCACACATATTGCCGTCGAATCATCCCGCGATGAAATCGAACTTCAATTAACTCAAATTTGGGAACGAGCGTTAGGAATTCAACCGATTGGGATTAACGAAAATTTCTTCGAGCTGGGCGGACATTCCCTCATTGCCTTACAATTGTTTGCCAAAATCGAACAAATTTGGCACAAACGATTGTCGTGGGGAATTTTGTTTGCATCATCGACAATTGCCGAGCTGGCGGAAATTATCCGGACTGAAACAATTGCCACTGAATGGTCGCCATTAGTATTGCTCAAATCGGGTCGCGCTCGATCGCCTTTATTCTGCATTCATGCTTTGGGCGGTACTTTATTTAGCTATTACGATCTCGTCAAATGCATCGGGACAGATCGACCTATTTACGGTCTGCAATCGCAAGGAATCGATGGCAAACAACAGCCACTCGATCGGGTTGAAGATATCGCCAGTTACTACATTCGATCGATCCAAACCATTCAACCACAGGGGCCTTATTTGCTCATGGGTTATTCTTTTGGCGGAATTGTCGCTTTTGAGATGGCCAGACAACTGGCAGAGCTTGGCGAACGCGTGGATTTCTTGGGGTTAATCGATATTCGATCGCCAACTTTAGAGAAAGCGCGGATGTCAGTGACAAAATGGTTGATTTTTCATTTAAACAAGCTCAAAAAACTCACCTGCCAAGATCGTCTCCAATATTTTGCCGATAAGATCTTTTATCGCATATCGATTAAGACGAAGGGCGATACAGCAGGATATAAAGAGGTAATGGCGAAGAGATTAGCTGATTTTGAAATGTTTGAACCAGAGTTGTTAAATGTTTTAGAAGCTAACTTGCAAGCGACGAAAAATTATCTACCGCAAGTTTATCCAGGCCGAATGACCCTATTTTGGTGTGAGTACCAGTCGCTATATATCGATCGCTACCCCGATCTCGGCTGGGGCGAACTTGTCGCTGGTGGCGTGGAAACGGTATTTATCCCAGGCGAACATCTGTCGCTCCTAACCGAACCCCACGTGCGAGTCTTGGCTGAAAAATTGAATTTGTCGATCGGGGATCCGATCGACAAAATCGCAACTCCAGCAAAATAACGATCGCACATTTGGCGTAAAGATCGACTATTTATCGCCACTTTGACATCATTCAACACTGCTCGATACCTGGCTCGATTTGTTACTCTGGCGAGCATCGAGTAAATAATGTAGTCAAGTTGACAGATCTTCGGGTGTTCGATCCGGTAATTTTTGTGGCTTTTCGGACATCGATGTCACCTGTTCAGATCGATAGCTGGTCTGTAATGATGTTTGACAACAACCAATTGGTTGCCCACTGAAACTTTCTGGAGAGTAAGATCATGTCTCGAATCGAAATTTCCAATCTCACTAATAACGATAGCTTCCTCACCGAACTCCAAGCTACAGATACCGCCCAAATCATTGGTGGTTCAGAAGGTAAAAAAGGCAACGGTGGTCGCGGTAACAACGGTCGCGGCAACGGTGGTAACAACGGTGGTGGCAACGGTGGTGGCAACGGTGGCAACAACGGTGGCGGCTATGGTGGTGGTTTCGGTGGCGGCGGCAACGGTGGTGGCGGCTACTGTGGTGGCGGTTATGGCGGCGGCGAACACGACGACTAATCGATCGTCCACCAAGAGGTTTGAGTCGCAAATCTACCAAAAATATTAGTGCGATCGATGCATTTAGCACTAGCGTTGAGGTGGCGGCTATTCAATCCTCGAAAATAACCCAAGTTGCTACCAGTACTTGAAGCGGTAGCAACTTGGGTTATTTTCGAGGATAGCGCGCTATCGTTCGTTGAGAGCTTGTTTGAGGCTATTGGCGATTACCTGACGGTAGGCTACGCCAACGATCGTCAACTATCTGTATTTACTACCGACTTATTTAAGAGACTATCCAATCTGTCGGCAGACCAGTACTCAGAAGGATAAGCAACCGCTGAAATCGAGGCAAGTCTGACGACCCAGGTAACTCGCTGAAAAATATATTCAGACGACTCATCTTCACTCCCCGGCACCAAAATCAATACTTCCACAAAATC
The DNA here is from genome assembly GCF_031423935.1 of Chamaesiphon sp. VAR_69_metabat_338. Lineage (NCBI taxonomy): Bacteria > Bacillati > Cyanobacteriota > Cyanophyceae > Gomontiellales > Chamaesiphonaceae > Chamaesiphon > Chamaesiphon sp. VAR_69_metabat_338. Next base: position 2,406 of record NZ_JANPGM010000222.1, on the reverse strand, counting down.
GCGATCGATCCCAATCGGAATCCCGAAGTAACTTTTGTCGCGGGTTTCAAACCACACCTTGATCCCATCGTGCATGGCGGCTTTCAAACGTTGGTACAACAGACTAGATTCTTTGACTTCAGACTTTTTAGCCATGGTTATTCTCGATATCTAATATATATTTAGCCGCCTTCTGTCGAGCAACCACGATCGGGGGCAACGCTCTAGCCAGTCATTATATCCCCTGACGTTCCCTGCTCGATCGGGTTGTCAAGTGGCAAAATACGATCTGCTGCTTTAGCCGGCATCAGAATGGATGCGTTAGAATTATTGACGAACGAGCAAATGTCTCAAAGCTAATGTGTGCTGGCTGTTGCGGTTCTCAACCAGTCAAAGCTCACAACTTATAAATAACTAAAATTATGCTATCTAACCTCTTCGGTGGTAAAAAACTGACTATTCCCGCTCCCACAGACGCATTACCGGGCAGAGCGGAAAAAATAGCTCTGCCGGCCAAGCACTTTGTCAATGGCAATTCGTTTGCGCCACCATACCCCGACAACATGGAAAAAGCCATGTTTGGGATGGGGTGTTTTTGGGGTGCCGAGCGTAAATTCTGGCAACTGCCAGCAGGCGTTTATATTACCGCTGTGGGCTATGCGGCTGGCAGTACGCCCAATCCCACCTATCAAGAAGTTTGCAGCGGTTTGACCGGGCATAACGAAGTAGTACTGGTGGTATTCGATCCCGCAGTTATCAGTTACCCGCAATTGCTCAAAGTCTTCTGGGAAAACCACAATCCCACTCAAGGGATGCGCCAAGGTAACGATGCTGGCACGCAATATCGATCGGGTATCTATTGCTATTCCGAGAGTCAGCAACAATTAGCCGCAGCTGCCAAGGTAGCTTATCAAGCAGCTCTGGATAAAGCGGGACACAAAGAGATCACCACGGAGATTCTGCCAGCACCCGAATTTTATTATGCCGAAACCTATCACCAACAATATCTAGCCAAGAATCCTGGCGGTTATTGCGGTTTGGGCGGTACGAATGTCTGTATGCCGGAGAATTTGTCGGTGGCGAGTTAGGCTGTAGGCTTTAGGCTGTAGGCTTTGGAACTGCGTTCCTGGTTTTTCTTCATCCTTCACCATAAATAGCGGGATCGATCGCGTGAATGAGTTCGTCCGAGGCAATGTAATTGTCTCGGACTATTTGTTGGCAGCGCAGACAGGCGGCTGCGCCTGATTGGTGCCACCAACGGCAAGTGGCTCGAATCGCGCAAGCGGGCAGCCGATCTGTGACAGGGGGCAATCCGGCGACGATTCTGCTGGTGAGGCGGCAGTTGGTGCCATCAAAATGTCGGCAGCCAGTTTCGATACAAGTAGCCGCAATCCGAAACATTTCGGTGGGTTTAACGGGGGCATCGAGGGCGATTAACTCTGGGGGAAGCGGTTTGACTCGATCGAGATACACGACATGAGGAAGTTCTGGCGTACCTACCACGATCCCAAAAATGACACTACCAGACATCTCGGTATCGGCACTGGGACACATCAGCAAGGTAGTCGATCGATTTGACTGACGCTTGGACATATTTATTAACTTCAAATAATCTTAATTCTTCAGAAAGTAGCGATCGCCAATTAAAAAAGTCCGACAATTATTTTGGATGAATTCTTAGTTGCTGACGGCTTAACTTGCGGTCTAGTCTTGGCTTTCTTAGTTTTAGGTTGACCGATATCTGGTTTGCTGGGAACGGCGACTTTACCCATCATCTCTGGCTGTTTTTTGGGGGGACTTGCATTTGGCGGGATCGGGACACCAGCAGTCGTCGGCTGTGGGACACCATTGGCTTGGGCGATTAAAGCTCGATCGATCGCCACTGCCAGCAAACTATAAGTATCGCGATCGAAACCAATTAATTCGCCCATTGTCTGACTCAGATGCGCGGTTGAGGCGGTACTTTTAGTAGTGTAAGCATCGGCACGATCGACACTCCAACACACTCCAGTAAGGGCGAGCAGCATCAACAATAACTTAGTTTTCATATTAGATTCAGGAAAGGGGATTTAGCGATCTCCACCTACAATCCCGCCGCACCTAATTTCGGAAAAGTAGGGGTAATTCTTAGAGGATGTCTGAAAAGTCTAGCTTGTTAAGCTCAAACCCTATAAATCCCCCCTAACCCCCCTTAAAAAGCTACCGTGTATACACAAGTCTGTCGGACTTCGTTTTGAGATCTGAATCCCCCCTAACCCCCCTTAAAAAGGGGGGAACCGGACTCTTAGTCCCCCGCTTGGTGCCTTTTCATGGTCGGGGAACCCGACCGAAAAGGCATCCGCTTTTTAAGGGGGATTTAGCGGCTCCCGCACGCCTTTGTTCCCCGACGGTTTGCGGATGCGCTCGTCACGGAGGTTTCCTCCAGGT
>NZ_JANPGM010000221.1:0-4705 GCF_031423935.1 Chamaesiphon sp. VAR_69_metabat_338 | reverse complement strand
AGTATCTACTTGTCTGGAAAACATCTGATGGTATAAATACTCCGATCTTGCTAGTAGCCAGTCTTCATTCTCATACTTGTCCGAATAACTACTTTCTGAGCTAACATAGCGATCTGATTGTTGCTTAAAGTAATCTGCCTGCCAGCTATGTATTTGTATAAGTAGCTCTTTATCTGTCCGCCAAAGAGCTTTGCGGAAAATATCTCGCGCGACGTCATCTAGTCGTGATTGTCCTTGCTCGAAAAAGTGTTGTTCTGTCAGCCAGGTATAACAATCTCTCCCATCTATCTGTAGGGGTAATTCTAATTTTGCTAACAGATGTTCTATTAATCTTTGGTCAAAAGATTGACAACAAGCAGCTATTCTGGACACCTTGCTCATCAGCCTTTTTTTATCGACATCACTTTCTTGAAGTAAAAAGTCTTCGACATCTCGATCTATTTTAGTAAAAATAGACTCAATATTAGGATTGTCTTCTAGCTGTTGTCGAATCTTATTTAGATAATATGGCCAACCTTTAGTAATCTGATAAATTCGATCTAAGTCTTCCTGCCGCTTGATTCCAATGTTTGTTAGATAAGCATTAGTTCTCTCTTTGTCAAAACGTTCTACCCCCTGACTATAGATCGATATTCTCTCTTGTAACTTTTGCCATCCACCCTGTTGCAGAATGTCATTACGTCCGGTTATCACTAGCCGCACCGCCACATCCTGTAATAAATCATTATGACTTGGCAGCAATGAATGCCACAACCACTCATTCGTATCTGGCAGAGCTTTTTCGTAAGTATCAAAAAACAATAGAACTGGCTGTTTGATGGCCTTGGATCTCAAGCAAGCTGCGAATGCTGCTGTTAATGTTTTTGATGGCTCCTTAATTAGTTCTTGTAATTTGACCTTACCTCTTGTTTCAAAATTACGATTGAGAAAGACATTAAATCTTTCCATCAAGCCTGTGGATTCCATCAAAAGTTGAATTGTCGATTTGCCAACATCAACAACAGTTTTATCTACAGGTGCCGCAACTTGAATACCAGCTTGTAAAATTTTCGCAAACTCTTTAGCATCTTTATCTTTTTCTAGATTGCTGATGAGGGCTTGACGTTTATTATAACAACGGGTAAATTCATCTTCATCTTCCCAATCATCATCGGATCTTAGTCTATATAGCTGCTCGTGCAACTTCTTCATCAGCTTGATTGGGGTCTCAATATCGCTATCCAAGCCAAAACTTACTCTAGCGATCGCTGCCGTTGGATGTTGTTCTACGATCTTTGTCAGCAGAGTTGTTTTACCTACGCCTCCGATTCCCCAAGAATGATAAACCAGCGGGTTATTGAGCGGATCTCTCAGTCCCTCTGCCAACTTACTCAAAAATTTATCAGTTTCCGGTCGATCTATGAAGAAGGTCATACTACTAACAAGCTAATCCGCTAGTATTATGTTACCCACATTCTCTCTGGTTATGTCGTTCTTGCTCTTCTTCTGACGCGTAGTAAGACAACTCACCGCGATCTTTTTACCACCCCTAGAATATTCCTTAGCATCATTGCAAACAATCCACAATCCAAAACCTCATGACAGAATCAGAAAGACTCAAACGGTGGCGATTGGTCCTCGGTAGCGAAGCCGAAGGTAGCTGTTGTGCTGGTGCTGGCGGCTTGAGTGGTAGCGACATCGAAATGGATCGCGCCCTTGCCGCCTTGTATCGTTCCGACACCGACACCCGCAGCGGTGGCTTGGGCGGTTCCGCACCCAAAGTCGCTCGCTGGCTCGGCGATATTCGGACGTATTTCCCTAGCTCTGTCGTGCGGGTGATGCAGCAAGACGCATTAGAGCGGCTGAATTTACACCAAATGTTGCTCGAACCGGAGATGATGCAAGCTGTCGAAGCCGACGTGCATCTAGTCGCCAATCTGATGTCTCTGAGTCAGATTATGCCCGCGACTACCAAAGAAACCGCTCGTTTAGTCGTCCAAAAAGTTGTAGACGAACTGCTGCGGAAACTTACCAACCCGATTCAGCAAGCTGTCACAGGCAGCCTCAATCGTGCCGTCCGCAACCGTCGCCCCCGTCATAATGAAATCGACTGGAATCGGACGATTCGGGCTAATCTACGCCATTATCAAGCCGCCTATAAGACGATTATCCCCGAAACGCGGATCGGTTACGGGCGCAAACGGACGGCATTGAAAAATATCATCCTGTGCGTGGATCAAAGTGGCTCGATGGCGACTTCGGTGGTGTATGCGAGTATTTTTGCAGCGGTGCTGGCTTCGATGCCCGCGCTAAAAACGCAGATGGTGGTATTCGATACGGCAGTTGTCGATCTGACAGAACTGCTCCAAGATCCGGTGGATGTCTTATTCGGTACCCAACTCGGTGGCGGGACGGATATTAATAAGGCGATGAGTTATTGTCAGGGCTTGATTCGCCAGCCCCAGGAAACGATTTTGGTGCTGATTAGCGATTTGTATGAGGGTGGGAATAATAACGAACTGCGCAAACGCGTCGGATCGATCGTGGCATCGGGTGTACAACTAGTGACCCTGCTAGCTTTAAATGATGATGGTGCGCCTTGTTTCGACAGGTCTAATGCGGCAGCGTTTGCAACTCTCGGCAGTCCCGCTTTTGCTTGTACGCCCGACCAATTTCCCGATTTGATGGCCGCTACTCTCAGTCGCCAAGATATCGGACTGTGGGCGGCGAAGGCTGGCTTGGCGACGACTCGGGGGACTTAGGATTTAAAACCAGCACACTTGGATAGGGATTGGCGGATCTCAGTTGGGGCGGTACTTATTGACAGCGATTTGGACGCCGGACACCCAAAATTCATCGTTTCGATCGATCCATTAGCCTTAAACTTGGCATCGAGTGGTAGCGAGCCACTATCGAAGATAGCTACAAAACCACTACCTTCTTTGCGGATGCGTTGAAACGATCCCATCCATTTCTTGAAGCTGGCCAACATTTCTCGGCTCTGAGTGTTGGGAGCTGAAGACTCATTCCGAAATAATCGATCGAGTACCACTTCTGGGGCTGGCTGTGCGTTCGCGACTAATTCGATCGATAAGACAAATAGCAAGGCTGTACTGAATACCGTCACGGCTCGATTTTTCTGGTGTTTAGATAGCATTATGGTAGTTTTTCTGTAATTAAAATGTGGTTAAAAGTCGATCTTAACGTAGACCACAAAAATAGGTTGTCAATTGCGATAAACCGTTGCGAACCGATCGATCGCCAGCTTGCTAAATCACAGGATATATTCAGATCCCCGACTTCTTCAAGAAGTCGGGGATCTAGCCTCACAACTCATAATTCCGATCGATTCATCCAAGCAATTGCCATAGTTAGTAATAAGCCGATCGATCCTACCGCACTAGCCATTGCCCACCAACCAGTACTAGGAAAATTACCATTCATAGTTTCGTAGGCATGATGTTGCAACGCCCAGACTGTATATGGTTCGATCGAGCGTAATTGCGTCGATGGCAGCCCTGCACCGCTAAAAAAGATCGTTAGTGCTAAGGCGGTAACAGCAGCAATCTTGTCAAATAAAACGCCCAGTAAAATTGTCAGTGCTAGCACACATAGCAACACCAAATACACCATCATCACCCCAACTAAATAGTTGATGGGCAAGATATTAGTGGGCAAACCGATGAACATGGCGATAACATAAATCACGATCGAGGGCGCACCAATGACGATCGCGCCCAGAAATACCGCATGAGCGGCAAATTTCCCGAGAATAAACCCCGCAGGCGATAACGGTTTGGAAAAAATCCACAGCAGGGTTTGAGTGAGCTTTTCGGTCACGATCGTCCCTTGCGTCAGGATAATAGTCCCAATTGACATCATATTGCTTCCCGACCACAGAAATAAGGACAACATCGCCCCACCCCGATCCTGGCTAGCCGTGGGCACCATCAGCGCAGGTGTTAAAGTCAGTGCCATCCAGATAATCGATTGATTTATCCAGCGATGCGTCCCAAACCACGCGGCTAGCTCTTTGCGATAGATCGCATCAAAGCCGCGATACCAGCTACTTGTAACACGCTGGAGTTCTCTACTTTGCTCATTCATATTTGGCACCGCCACCGACTAAATTGACAAAAATATCTTCGAGATTACGAGTCGATCGTTCAAAATGGGTGACGATCGTTCGTTCTTCGGCGATCGCCAATCGGAGTAATTCGGCTTCGGCAGCACGAGCATCACTGACATGAATTTGGAGTTTGGTCGTGCGATGATTGGTGAGATCGGGTATGCCCGTTTCTACCTCGATCTTTTCAATCCACGGTATGGATAATAAGCGACTTTTGACTGTTGCACCGTCGCCGCGAACTGTTAGATAAAATAAGTTGCTGTCGCTAGATAATAAATCTTGAATTCGTCCTTGAGCGATGAGTCTACCGCGATCGAGAATGACAACTCGATCGCTCACTCGCTGGACATCATCGAGAATGTGAGTCGAATAAAACACCGTACTGCGATCGCGAAAGCTCTCCAAAATCTTCAATACATCCCGCCTTCCCAATGGATCGAGGGCAGAAGCTGGCTCGTCGAGAATGATTAATTCCGGATCGTTAATGGCGGCTTGAGCGATGCCCAATCGTTGCTTTTCACCACCAGAAAAACCTTTAACTGGTCGATCGGCTTTGCCACTCAAACCCACCAGTTCGATGAGTTCCTCAATTCGGGC
>NZ_JANPGM010000220.1:0-7780 GCF_031423935.1 Chamaesiphon sp. VAR_69_metabat_338 | reverse complement strand
AGTTATGTGGTCAAAGCTTCGATGGGGCACGTTCGCGATTTACCACCGTCTGCTGAGGAAATCCCCCCCGAATATAAAGCGCAGAAATGGGCAAACCTGGGCATCAATGTTGAGGACGGGTTTGCGCCGCTGTATATCATTCCCAAAGACAAGCGTAAAATCGTTCAGGAGCTAAAAACCGCGCTCAAAGGTGCCCAAGAATTGATTCTGGCGACAGACGAAGATCGCGAAGGCGAAAGTATTAGCTGGCACTTGTTACAATTACTCAATCCCAAAGTACCGACCAAACGGATGGTTTTCCACGAGATTACCAAAGAAGCCATCCAAAAGGCACTCAAGAATTGCCGGAACATCGACGAACAAATCGTTCACGCTCAGGAAACGCGACGAATTCTCGATCGATTGGTCGGTTATACGCTCTCGCCACTATTATGGCGGAAGATCGCTGGCGGCCTCTCGGCTGGCCGCGTCCAGTCGGTAGCAGTGAGATTATTAGTCATTAAAGAACGCCAACGACGGGCGTTTAAGTCAGCCCAATACTGGGATCTCAAAGCCCTGTTGACACATAACAAAGCCGAGTTTGACTCCAAGCTCGTTACGCTAGATGGCGTCAAAATTGCCACAGGTGCCGATTTCGATCCGAATACTGGCAATCTGTTAGCCAATAAAAAAGTGAAAGTCCTCAACGGGGTTGAGGCTAAAGCTTTAGTTACCAATCTCAACGGTAAAACCTGGACAGTCACAGGATTAGAAGAAAAACCCGTCACCCGCAAACCCGCGCCCCCGTTTACAACCTCCACCCTCCAACAGGAAGCCAATCGCAAACTGCGCCTCTCCGCGCGCGAAACCATGCGCGTCGCCCAAAGCCTGTACGAGCAAGGTTATATCACCTACATGCGGACGGATTCAGTCAACCTCTCCGCCCAAGCGATCGACGCTGCCCGTGCCTGCGTCCTAGAAAAATACGGCCAAGAATATCTCAGCCCCAAACCCCGCCAATACAGCACCAAATCCAAAGGTGCCCAAGAAGCCCACGAAGCAATTCGTCCCGCTGGGAGTAGCTTTCGGACGCCTAGAGAAACTGGACTGGCTGCCAAAGAATTGCAACTCTACGATCTGGTGTGGAAACGCACGGTGGCCTCCCAAATGGCGGATGCGCGTCAAACCCAGCTCAGCGTCGATTTACAGGTTGAGAATGCGGGATTCCGCTCCTCTGGTAAGCGGATCGATTTCCCCGGCTACCTCAGAGCGTATGTCGAAGGCTCCGACGATCCGAACGCCGCGATCGAAGACCAAGAAATCATTCTCCCCGCTTTAGTCAAAGGCGACAAACCCAATTGCAAAAAACTCGACGCGATCGACCACGAAACCCAACCCCCCGCCCGCTACACCGAAGCCTCCCTCGTCAAGATGCTCGAAAGTGAAGGGATCGGGCGTCCCAGTACCTATGCCAGCATCATCGGGACGATAATCGATCGTGGGTACGCCCAGCTCCAAAACAACGCGCTGGTGCCCAGTTTTACCGCCTTTGCGGTCACGGCTCTGCTGGAAAAACATTTTCAAGATCTTGTCGATCCGAGTTTTACCGCCCGGATGGAACAAACCCTCGATGATATTTCCACGGGTACGACCCAATGGTTGCCCTATCTAGAGAAATTTTATCTGGGCGAACAAGGGCTGGAAAATCAAGTCAAACAAGGCTTTACCGATATCGATGCCACCCTCGCCCGGACGATCGATCTGGGCGATCTCGATGTCAAAGTTCGGATCGGTAAATTTGGCGCATTCATCGAAACCGAATCCGGCAACGCCTCCATCCCCAAAGATCTCACCCCCGCCGATCTGGCTCCCGAAACGATCGAGATGTTGCTCAAACAAAAGAGCAGCACCCCCGACACCTTGGGCAATCACCCCGAAACCGGCGAACCGATCTATCCCAAACTCGGCCCCTTCGGCCCCTACGTCCAACTTGGCGACAAGGATGAGGATAGCAAGAAAAAACCCAAACAATCTTCCCTACCCAAAGGGATGAAACTCGAAGACGTCACCCTTGAAATCGCCGTCGAGCTGCTCAAACTGCCGCGCAGTCTGGGCGTTCACCCCGAAACTGGCGGTAAACTCCAAACCAACCTCGGTCGATTTGGCCCTTATATCCTCCACGATCGCGGTAAAGACGGTAAAGAATATCGATCGCTCAAAGCCACCGATGACGTCCTCACCGTCTCTCTCGATCGCGCGCTAGCGATCCTCGCCGAACCGAAATCGACCCGTGGTGGCAAAAAAGAACCTCTGCGGACGATCGGCAATCACCCCGACGACAACGAACCCATCGCAATTTTTGCTGGCCCGTATGGTAAATATATCAAACACGGCAAAATTAATGCGGGCATCCCTGAAGGTGAAACAGTCGAAGGCATCAGCCTGGAAACTGCTCTAAGTCTGCTGGTAGCCAAAGGCGACACCACCAAGAAAACTACCACTAAAAAGACCGCAACTACCAAGAAAGCGGCCACCGCGACGAAGACAAAGGCGACTACCACTAAAGCGAAAACTACCGCAGCCAAGAAAACAACCACAGCTAAAAAAACGACTACGACTAAATCAAAAACTAGTTAGAACTAGCTAGTCTCAGACCAAAACCCCGACTTCTTGAAGAAGTCGGGGTTTTTATTTTATTAAGTGCGTAGATCGTTAATACCTGAGTGCAATGTGTTAATTTGCCGCCATCTCCATCAAAATTTGTTGGGTACTTTGTTCTGCCATGCCCGATCGCGGACGACGTTGGCTGTAGCTGCCATTGGATTGCATATCCCAAGCTTGACGGTTATCTGAGAGCATAATGCCCAAAATTTCCTGGAGATCGCTAGAGATTTCGGGATCTTCGATCGGGGTAATCACCTCGACGCGGCGATCGAGATTGCGAGTCATCCAGTCGGCACTGCCGATGAACACCTTGGCATCGCCACCATTCTGGAAATAATAGATCCGTGAATGTTCCAGAAATCTGCCGATGATACTAATGACGCGGATATTTTCGCTGACGCCTGGTACCCCCGGACGCAGACAGCACATCCCGCGTACGATCAGATCGATCGAGACACCAGCCTGGGAGGCGCGATAGAGATGCGCAATCATTTTAGGATCGACGAGAGCGTTCATTTTAATGACAATTCGACCAGTTTTACCCGATCGCACGTGTTCGATTTCGCGATCGATTAACCGATCGAATGATTCGCGGGTATTTACTGGTGAGACAAGTAGCTTCCGATAAGACTTTTGCTGCGAATAACCAGTCAAATAGTTAAACAGATCGGTGAGATCGGCACCGAGTTCGGGACGACAACTAAACAACCCAACATCTGTATATAACTTGGAAGTTTTCGCATTATAATTTCCCGTACCGATGTGGACGTAACGGCGAATTTTGTCATCTTCTCGGCGGACGACTAATACTACTTTGGTATGGGTTTTCAGGCCGACTAGTCCATACACGACATGCACGCCAGCTTGTTCTAATTTACGGGCGAGATTGATATTATTTTGCTCGTCAAATCTTGCCTTAAGTTCGATCAATACCGAGACTTGCTTGCCATTTTCAGCCGCTTTAATGAGTGATTTAAGGATGTGCGAGTCGCCAGTAGTACGATACAAGGTCATCTTAATCGCCAACACCTTGGAGTCGTTAGCGGCACAAGTAATAAACCGTTCGACTGTATCGGGAAAAGATTGATAGGGATGATGGAAAAATAGATCTTTTTGAGCGATTAAATTGAAAAAATTACTACTATCATCAGTGCTTTTCAACCGCCGTAATACTGTCGGGACGATCGCATTCCACGGGGGATCTTTGAGTTCGGGAATCGGCAGGGCTAAAAAAGACATCAAATCTCCTAAACCCAGCATCCCATCGACTTCATAAATATCTTGAGCCGTTACTTCTAGCTCCTCTTGGAGCATCCGCCGAATGTGTGAAGGCATCACCGAATCTACTTCAATTCTGACTGTAGAGCCACCTTTGCGCCGCTTCCGCAAGCCATGCTCGATCGCTTGGAGCAGATCGTCAGCTTCATCTTCGGCAACGCTAATATCGGCATTGCGAGTCACGCGGAAGGTAAAACAATCTTGGATATTCATCCCGGGAAATAGGGATTCGAGATTGTGCGCGATTAATTGTTCGAGAGAAATTCCCGTCCAAATTTGAGCGCGCTCGGGATTGGCTTGCAACGGGTGAGATCGATCGATTGCTTGTAATTCTGTCGGCAACCGAATAAATCGCGGTAAGACTTGGGGTACCTTAACTCTGGCAAATAACTCTTCACCAGTATCGGGATGCACGATTGCAACGGCGAGATTTAAACTGAGATTGGAAATATAGGGAAATGGATGTCCGGGATCGACAGCTAAAGGTGTCAGGACTGGAAATATTTGTTCTTCAAAATAGCTTTGTAAATAATTACATTGCTCTTGATTGAGGTCGAAATAATCCAATAAGTAAATCCCCTGTTGGATCATTGCCGGACGTAACACTGTTTCAAAATGATGGTGTTGTTGCGTGACTAACTGCTGCACTCGCTGGCTGGCTACGGCTAGTTGCTCCGTCGGCGTACGGCCATCTGGGGTAGTTTGACTGACTTTAGCTTCGATTTGCTGAGCGATCGAGGCAATTCGCACCATAAAAAATTCATCGAGGTTAGAGCTAAAAATCCCCATAAATTTGAGTCGTTCGAGCAGTGGTGTGCGCTCGTCCATTGCTTCATGCAAAACGCGACTATTAAATTCTAACCACGTTAATTCCCGACTCAAATAATACTGCGGATCGGTTAAATCGATATCCGATCGATCGGTAATGGGCGATTTTGAGAAAGTCATATCGCAAGGCTCCAATTTCTAATTTCAACTTTCTGGCTAAGGTTGCTCGCTATTGGCGATGTTTGACTAGTCCCACTCACTAAAAGTACCCAAACATCCCTAATTATACCTTCCTACTCTATACCTTCCTACTCTGTGAGATCTCACGCTCGTTCGAGTCGGTTGTCGGTTGCACTTCAGGATCTCTAGTACAAATAGCCTAAAATAGTACAAAAATCCTAAAAAGTCTTGACGGAGAAAAATTATTGAAGTACAATAGTACTATTCAAAGCGAAATTGCTAAATTTAGCAAACCGCAAGTGTAGTTTAGTTAGGTTGCTCGCCGATTTGGGCATACTTACAAGGCGATCGATAGACTTCTAAATGTGAGTAATCGCAAAGCACGGTGGTTTTCAGGCGTTTTATCCTTAAGGCAAATAAGTTATGGCAATAATTAAAGATAGCAAGACCCAAATTCTCGCCGAACTCGATCGAATTTTGGCAGAGCAATCTCGATCTGGATCGAAAGTCGCCACTAAAGAAGAAGAAGCGCAACTAGCCAAGAATAAAGAAATTGTTACTAAAGCTGCGACTTATACCGTTGACACGATCGTCAAAGGGATGGCCGATTTACAGCTCGAATTTGGTAGTATTATTACGGGTTTATCCGATCGATTGACGCTCGAAGTTGAAAAACTTACCGAAGTCAAGCAATCGATCGACATTGAAACCCAACATCGCGCCGAACTCCAACAAGTTCGCGTAGTTGCCGATGCCCTCCATCTTGTCACCCAAGAGCATCAGCAAAGCTTAAAAGCAATCGAGCAGCAACTCACAGACGATCGTGAAGATCTCGAAAAAGAGCAAGTCAGCCTCCGCAAACAGTGGGAACGGATCGATCGAGAATATACCGAACAGCAACTAGAAGCAACGACAGTTGTCGCTAAGGATCGGCAAAAAGAGCAAGACGAAGTGCAGTATAAAATCGTCCGCGATCGTCAGTTGCAGACCGATGCTTATACCGAAGCCAAACGGAATCAAGAGCAAGAAGTTAAAGATCTCGATCGCGAAAAGCAAAAGCAATGGAAAGAGCGAGAAAAATTCTTGAAAGACAATCAAAAACTTGCGGAAGAAAATCTGGCTAAAGTGGCAGCATTCCCCGCCGAACTCGAAGAAGCAGTTAAAAAAGCTAGAGAAGAAGCCATTAAAGAAACTAGTAGCGATGCCAAAGTTAAAGCTGACTTAGTAGAGAAAGAATGGGAAGGTAGCAAGCAAGGCTACGATCTCAAAATTCAATCCTTAGAGCGAGTCGTCGAGCGTCAAAACGAGCAAATTATCGCGATTACCGAGCAATTGCAAACAGTGATGAATCAAGCGCAATCCCTCGCAATGAAAGCATTCGAGACTTCTGCCAGAATTAGCGAGAAAAATTAAAAATTTCGCAATTTTCAGATATCAACCAATCGATTATCGCAGTTTTCTCACCGAGAGAAAGAGGTATAAAGCCTTCCTTTTCAAGGGAATTAAAAAGATATTTCTTGCTGCTTCAATCCTCTTCACTTAGGCAAGGGGTCATTCTCTTCTTGGTACGCTAAACCTGGAGGAAACCTCCAGAGCGCGCGTCCACAATTTTCAATTTTTAATTCTTAATTCTCAATTCCTAAATTATGGCACCAAAACCCACCGATAAAAACACCAAAGCAGAAATCTTAGCTGCTTACAGTCAACTAGCCGAAGAGAAAAAAACTCTAGAATCAGAAGTTAAAAATATTCAAAAGCAAGCAAGCGCACCCGCTCCTGCGGCCAAAGTTGTTAAAGAAGTAGCTAAAGACGAACCCAAAGCCACCATGAATGCAGTTCCTAGCCAAGATAAACTCAACTACACGATCGGCAGTTTAGATGGCCTCCAGCTCGGTTTTGGAGCCGCAGTGAGCGAGTTATCAGAGAAACTGGCAACCGAAGCTGCCAAACTAGCTGAAATTCGGGAGGCTGTCACTGCAGAAATCACCGATTTACAAGTGCTGCACACTCTTGCAGTCGATGAAGGTACATTTGAAGAACTAATTGAAAACTATCAAACTAGTTCTAAAGCCTTTGGGGAAGAGTTAAGACTGCGCCAAGAAGCTGCCGAGCAAGAAGTGCAAACCTTGACTAAAACATGGAATAAAGAACAAGAACAAAACGGGATTACTGTTAAAGAACGGGTCGAACTCGATCGCAAAAATAGTCAGCGCGAAGTTCAAGAATACAAGTATAATTTAGAGCTGACCAGAAAACTCGATCGCGAACAATACGAACAGCAACAAGCAGCTCTCTATTACGAACTAGCTGAAGCTAAAGAAGTCCAAGACAAAGCCTGGAGCGAGCGAGAACTAGCTGTAATCGAACGGGAAAAATCATTCCATGAAGCGAAAGAAAAAGTAGCAGCTTTCGTTCAAGATAAAGAAAAAGCGATCGATAAAGCCAAAGGTGAAGGTAAAGGAATCGCAACTTATCAAGCTAAAATCAAATCCGATCTCTATGCCAAAGAAGTCGAAGGTCAAAAACGCTTCTATGAAGGTCAGATCGAATCCCTAGAAGATGCAATCGCCGATCGAGGCGAACGGCTTAATAGTCTGTCTAAACAACTAGAATCTGCACTCAAACAAGTTCAAGATCTGGCTGTTAAGGCGATCGAAGGTTCGGCAAATGCTAACTCTTATCAGACGCTCAAAGAGATTACTTTAGAGCAAGCCAAGTCTCAAGCCAAAACTAAATAGTTAACGTTAGTAATTACCGTAGATCTTCGGGTACCCACGAGGGGCACCCCTACCAGTTATCTATAGGGGGGCCCCGTCTTGACGTTTTTTTATGCGGGGGTTCCCCCTACATAAAAACGCCGCTTGTGGGTACCCTCTATTTTTGACTACCAATCTTTTGAATTAATTGCCAC
>NZ_JANPGM010000219.1:0-7743 GCF_031423935.1 Chamaesiphon sp. VAR_69_metabat_338 | reverse complement strand
TTTCGAGGCGTTGAACAATGCGATCGCGTCGTTGCTCCAAGTTTTCTAGCTCATCCTCCAGTCGAGTCTTTTCCGTAATCAGCTTATAAACATCCACGTAAGCCGCCGCTTCTGTTTTTGGGCTAGGCATCGGGCTGATCGGAGGGTTTAGATTTTGAGACAGGGGGGAACGCATAGAAGCTCCTGATAGGGATACATACCCTAGTCTTCCCAGCTTGATTCAAGAACTGGACAGCCGAAAGGTGACATTCTAATCCTGTCCAATTCACAGCCCAACTAAAGGATTTGTCCTGCATTGGGATTGTGTTTTCATTAAGCTGCGTTACGGCAATTGTTAAACTCTATTTCAAATTGCTCAGGCTAGCACTGACAGCGCCCTTTGGATAAAAAGTCCGTGATAGTATGCTTCTTAGCTTTTACAACGATTTAGGAGAAAAGCTTTGGCACTACGCGTTGCAGTTATCGGTGGTGGACCTGCTGGTTCATCCGCTGCGGAAGTTTTAACAAAAGCTGGAATCGAAACCTATTTAATTGAACGCAAATTAGACAACGTTAAGCCCTGCGGTGGTGCCATTCCGCTGTGTATGGTCAGCGAGTTTGATTTACCTCCAGAGATCATCGATCGCCGCGTGCGAAAGATGAAGATGATTTCACCCTCCAATGTGGAAGTGAACATTGGCAGCACTTTGAAGGATGACGAGTATATTGGCATGTGCCGCCGTGAAGTGCTGGATGGATTTTTGCGCGATCGCGCTGAAAAACTCGGTGCTAAGTTGATTAATGGTACCGTGCATAAGTTGGAAATGCCCGGACTGAACACCACAGATCCTTACGTGCTCCACTATGCGGATCATTCCAATGGCAGCCTCGAAGGCGAAGCCAAAACCCTCAAAGTCGATCTAGTCATTGGTGCTGATGGTGCCAATTCCCGCGTCGCCAAAGCTATGGATGCGGGCGACTATAACTACGCGATCGCTTTCCAAGAGCGGATCAGACTGCCAGAAGACAAGATGGCTTACTACCATAGTCTGGCGGAAATGTATGTTGGCGATGATGTCTCCACTGATTTCTATGCTTGGGTATTCCCTAAATTCGACCACGTAGCAGTCGGTACGGGGACGATGAAAGTCCACAAAGCCTCGATCAAGCAATTGCAAGCTGGCATCCGCAAACGCGCTGCCAAGAAGCTCGAAGGCGGCACGATTATCAAAGTTGAAGCTCACCCTATCCCCGAACATCCCCGCCCCCGCCGGGTTGTCGGTCGGTGTACGCTCGTCGGTGATGCTGCTGGTTATGTGACCAAATCTTCTGGTGAAGGCATCTACTTTGCGGCCAAATCTGGCCGGATGTGCGCCGAAGTCATCGTCGAACGTTCCGAACAAGGTGCGAAGATTCCGACTGAAGCGGATCTCAAGGTTTATATCAAGAAGTGGGATAAAGCTTATGGCTTGACTTACACGGTCTTGGATATCCTCCAGCGCGTATTCTACCGTTCTGATGCCACTCGCGAAGCTTTTGTCGAAATGTGCGGCGATCTCGATGTCCAGAAGCTTACCTTCGATAGCTACCTCTATAAAACGGTAGTTCCCGCTAATCCCATCACCCAGATGAAGATTACTGCCAAAACGATCGGCAGTCTCCTCCGAGGTAATGCTCTGGCTCCCTAGTCATTAGCGATCGTTCAAATCACACTCAAACTCAGGTAGGTATCAGTACCTACCTTTTTTGTCGGCTGCGGGGTCTAGAGTAAAGGTCTGTTAAAACACACAGTTTGGCTGTTACAAAACACAAGTTGAGACACAAACCCGACTTTTCCAAAAAGTCGGGTTTGTAACTAACAGCAATAGTTCGACCGTCCTCAACGCTTTGGCTGATACTGTAAATAGCTATCTTCGTCTCAATCGATCTAATCGACGCCCCCAGTCCCCGTCTCCCCATCCCCACTCCCAAATGTGCCGCCTGCTCGCCTACCAGGGTATCCCCCAATCACTCGATCGATTAATTGCCAAACCCAAACATTCACTGATCGTTCAAAGTTATCAACCGCGTGAAATGACCGCAGGGGTAATTAATGCCGATGGGTTTGGGATTGGCTGGTACGATCGCGATCGAACCCAACAAACTGCGCCATTTATTTACAAACATACTCAGCCGATTTGGGCGGACACCAATCTCCCAGAGATTAGTCGTTATGTCGAAACTGGCTGCATGTTAAGTTACGTACGTTCTGCTACGCCAGGACAAGGTGTTGGTATGAGCAATTGCCAACCATTTCGGGATGGTAAATTGTTATTCATTCACAACGGCTTTATCGACAATTTTCGAGGTGGTTTGTACAAGCAAATTCGCGATAAATTAGACCATCATATTTATCAGTCGATCGATGGCACGACCGATTCGGAACATATTTTCGCACTATTTTCCAATCTCTTGCATACTCACCCCGAACTATCTCTAGAAGCCGCTCTCCAGCGCACATTACAAATCTTGCGCGATTTAGTCGAAGCCGAACGGACGACGATTTCGGCCAATATTGTGATTAGCGATGGCGACAGGTTGATTGCTTCGCGGTTCGCCCATCGAGCGACGGTACCTTCACTATATTGGATTAAAGATAGTATCGATTATCCTGATTCGGTCATCTTAGCATCCGAACCAATTTTTGCAGACAATTGGCAAACTTGTCCGATGCAAAGCATCATTACTGTGAGTAATAATCTCCAGATTGACATCTTACCAATCTAGAGGATGTTGTCATAATTATAGTTCTGTATTGCTGGATAGAGGTGCGATCCCACTTTGGATTGTGGCTCGGCGCGGAGGATGGTCGGGTTCTCGTTCTCAAACACCCCCTGGTATGCCCACCTTCGTTCAAGGTCTCAGACAGTTTGATTCCATCTTTGAAGGTGGCAACTCAACTCAATCCAACTTGTGCATCCGGGTTCTGCCCCACAAATAACTTAAAACTAAGCACTATTCTAAAATCTGTGGGTGATGGCTAGCTTAAAAAGAGGCTAGGGGGACATTCTTCTAAGTCTTGAGCTTAACAAAATTGAGTTCTCAGACATCCGCTAAGCTGATGGCATCTGACTCATTTTATCTAAATCCAAAACCTGTGCCAATAAATCTGGCTCCATCAGTCCTTGCTCCAAGACAATTTGCCGCAGCGATTTACCCGTGGCGAGAGACTCTTTGGCGACATTGGCAGCATTGAGATAACCAATGTGGGTATTGAGAGCGGTCACGAGTGCCAGACTGCCTTCTGCATAATCGTTACACCGTTGGGAATTAGCAGTAATACCGAGGATACATCGATCGGTCAGAGCTTGAATGGCATTACCCAAAATCTCGATGCTCTGAATTAAGTCATAAGCGATTAACGGCATCATCACATTTAACTCTAATTGTCCGGCTTGTGCGGCCATCTCGATCGAGCGATCGTATCCCATCACCTGAAAGCACACCATCGAGATCATTTCGGCCATGACGGGATTGTATTTTCCCGGCATGATCGACGATCCGGGTTGAACGGGTGGGAGTTGGATTTCTTTGAAACCAGTTTTGGGGCCAGAATCCATCAATCGCAAGTCGTGAGAGATTTTCACGAGGTCGGCGGCGAGATTGCGCAGACTGCCAGAGAGATTCACAAACGGTGCCATGCTCTGCATCGCTGCCATCAGATTGGGTGCCACTGTTAACGGTCGATCGATTAATGCTCCCAAAATCTGCGCGACAGTCGATCGATACTCTGGATGCGTATTCAGTCCCGTCCCCACGGCACTACCACCCAAACCGAGCTGGGTTAAATCTGCTGCGGCAATATTAATCCGGCGGTGATGGTCGCGTAAGATCTGGGCAAACGCGGCAAAACTATCGCCCAATCTGACTGGCACAGCATCTTGCATGTGGGTGCGTCCGGATTTAACGATCGCCTGAAATTCTAAGGCTTTGTTGTCCAACGCATCGATCGCGTTTGCCAGCGCGGGATCTAAAGTATGTGTCAGTGCCAGCAACCCACCGACGCGAATCGCCGTTGGAATGACATCATTAGTAGACTGACCGTAATTAACTTGGTCGTTGGGATTGACTCTTTGATAGTTGCCTTTGACATCGCCGAGTAGTTCCTGGGCGCGATTGGCTAAGACTTCATTGACATTCATGTGGTGGGATGTACCCGCACCAGCTTGATAGACATCGACCACAAACTGATCGCGGAAACTCCCTTGCAAGACTTCATCAGCAGCGGTAACGATCGCATCGCCGATTTCCTGGGGAATACAGCCGAGCTGGGTATTGGCGATCGCCGCTGCTTTTTTGATGAGGATACAGGCATCCACATAGGTCGCCAGCGGCTTGATGCCGCTAATCTGGAAGTTCTCGATCGCGCGTAAAGTTTGAATGCCGTAGTATGCAGATGCGGGGATCTGACGTTCGCCCATCGAATCTTTCTCGATCCGGTAATTATCTCGTATCAATGCAAATCCCTCAATAGGTAGATATCTTTATTATCGATCGTGGTGCGTGCATACAGCCCCAGATCGCCAGCACTTTAACCTCGATCGGTTAAAACTGGGGACTATTTTGGTAACTAAAATTGCTAATTGACCAAAAGTCTACAGCCGATCGCCGATCGATTTGGAGCCGAATCGATCGATTCGATCGTCAACCATCGTCATCTATCCATTGGGCTATTTTTCAAATTATTGTAAAAAACGCGACATTTTTAATTAACTTAGCTATACCAATTCTACCTACAGAAAATCATTAGATTTACCAGTTATTAAATCTCGATCGCTCAATTCGATCTAGCAATTTGGCAATTTTTAGAGATCTCTTTGCGTATGTTTGATAGATTGGATGGTTGTATATAATACAATTTTAGATTTGTTTGGTTCGATCGGCTGAGGCTCATGGTCGAACGCTGGAATCGTGGTTTCAGAGCTGTTATATGTGCAGAGAATGGCGATTCTTAACTTATAAAAATTTAGAAACTGCTGCTATAATTAGTACTTTTGGCGGTAGATATTTATAAAAACTCGCGTTTATTAGTAGAGATACAGTTATTTTTACGTCATGTTGCCCAAATTGATTAAAGATTATGAGAAGTCGATCGCCTAAGTTCAAATATTGGCAATCGCCGAAATGTCAGACAAAAAAGGATTTTGCAATTAAGCTATTTGGCTGAAAACGTCGATTGAAAGTCCAGTATTTTGTCAATTTGCGCTACGATCGAGTTACATAAAGCGGGTAGCTTTTTTAGATTTTCTATAGTTTTGAATTGCTGTTTGTGGTGGTTACGGACAGACGCGAGAAAACGATTGTTTATTACTTACAGGAATTAGAGAAATTTATGACTACATTTAGGCAGTTTGCAAAGTTACGAAGTATCAAAAGTTCGATTAAAATTGTTGCAGCTAGCAGTCTTGCTGTCGGTGTTGCAGCAATGATTCCGGCTGCACCTGCTCATGCCATCACTTTCACGAGTGGAGAACTAGACTTTGGATTTTCCACCAGTGCATTTGGCAGTAATGTATCTCCAGTTGCAGGCAACACGTTCAATGTAACCTTTAACCCTGGTGGTACGGCTAGTATTCTTCGTGCTGATGGGTCTTTCTCTCCAACTTTCACTACTGGTACTACAGTTAACACTAATAGTCCAATTGCGAACTTTGTGTACGGCGGCGGATCGACCTACACACTTAATGGAGACTTAACTTTCAATTTTGCTGCTGCTACTCCAACCACCTTTACTCTGGGTTCGGGGTCTACATTCACAGAGACAGAAATTTTCCAAAATGGTATAAGAACTGGTGCTGGTTTACAGATCGCCAGCCCACGGAATGTTTCTTTTCTCAATGGTAGTAACACCACAATCATTCCTACTTTAGCATTTAGCTTAACTGATACTGGGCTACCTAGTGGCGGATTGTATATTGCTCAAGCATCTTCGACTGCCGTTCCTGAGCCTTTCACAGTAATTGGGACGATTATTGGTGGTACAGCCGCTTTCCGGATGAGAAAGAAATTGGCTAACATCAACAAGAACTAGATTGCTCTACATTAACTAAAATCAGTGGTGTTTTTAGCTGTCGATTAATCTGAAGCTAAAAGTAGTGGGGTAAAGTCCGATCGCGATCGGACTTTACCCCGTTTTGTTTAAGTAGCGATCGCGGGTTGCAGATGAGGATTAATTTCTGGCGGAGTGTTGCGGTAAGCTGTTGAATGACGATTCATGACGAAAATATTTAGATATTATGGCAACTATTAATAATAACTACCTCAAGCTCAAAGCTGGCTACCTGTTCCCCGAAATCGCGCGGCGCGTCAATGCTTACGCTCAAGCCAATCCCAATGCGCCGATTATTCGATTGGGGATTGGAGATGTCACCGAGCCTTTACCAGAAGCCTGTCGGACGGCGATGACTAACGCGATCGCCGATATGGGCGATCGGGATAAGTTTAAAGGTTATGGCCCCGAACAGGGTTATGCTTGGTTGCGCGAAGCGATCGCCAAGCACGATTTTCAGGCACGCGGCTGCGAGATCGATGCGTCGGAAATCTTCATCTCCGATGGTTCTAAATGCGATTGTGGCAACATTCTTGACATTTTCGGACATGACAACACGATCGCCGTTACCGACCCTGTCTATCCCGTTTATGTCGATACCAATGTGATGGCGGGAAATACTGGCGATGCGAATGACAAAGGCGAGTATGCGGGCTTAGTTTATCTGCCGATTACCGCTGAAAATGACTTTACCGCCCAAATTCCCAGCCACAAAGTCGATCTGATCTACTTGTGTTTTCCGAATAATCCCACAGGTGCGACGGCGACCCGCGCCCATCTGCAAGCCTGGGTGGATTATGCCAAGACGCATGGCTCGATTATCTTCTTCGATGCCGCTTACGAAGCCTTTATTACCGATCCGAGCTTGCCGCATTCGATTTATGAAATTGACGGAGCGCGGGATTGCGCGATCGAGTTTCGATCGTTTTCCAAAAATGCTGGGTTTACAGGGACGCGCTGCGCGCTGACAGTCGTGCCCAAAACCCTCACAGCTAAAGCCGCCGATGGTAGCGATGTCGAACTGTGGAAGCTGTGGAATCGTCGCCAATCGACCAAGTTTAATGGTGTTTCGTACATCGTCCAACGCGGTGCGGAGGCGGTGTATTCTGCTGCGGGACAGGCACAGGTGAAAGCTTTAATCGGCTTCTATATGGAAAATGCCCAAATTATCCGCCAACAATTGACGGCGGCGGGGCTGCAAGTCTATGGCGGGACTAATGCCCCCTATGTCTGGGTGAAAACGCCAAATGGTCTATCGAGCTGGGATTTCTTTGATAAGTTGCTGATGAATTGTCACGTTGTCGGTACGCCTGGTTCGGGGTTTGGAGCTGCGGGTGAGGGTTATTTCCGCATTTCGGCGTTTAACAGTCGTGTGAATGTGGAAGAGGCGATGAACCGGATTGCGGCACAGTTTCAAGTTGGTTAGGAGCGATTGACAGATATTAGTGGGGAGGGCGGGTTTGTTTAGATCTTTTGGTACTGCGAGAATTTCTATCAGAAACCCGCCCCTACAGATCTATAAACGCCATCATAGATTCGATCGACTGTAGGGGCGGGTTTATGCTAACCAGTATCGATGCTACTAGTCGATATCGAGCAAACCCGCCCTCCCCACTAGAAGACCTCAATCGGCTCATGCCGCACAAAACAGGGGACTCGATCGCGATCGAGTCCCC